>NZ_JBNGOX010000014.1:0-116174 GCF_050589785.1 Carboxylicivirga caseinilyticus
TAGAAGAGCTAATCATTTAATACCCTTCCATCATTCTTATCAATCCCCATAGTCAGCTATTTCTACCCGGTTGTCGGCAACACGCGCGCTCAGCCATTGGTTTTCAACCAGGCAGAACGCTTAGTTGTTAGGCGCTGGGTTTTAATTTTTTATCTATTCTTTTCCTAACCATTTATCACACGTTTCTTTATACGGTATTTCTAAGTTATTTAACCATTTCTCTATATATTTTGGATTGTGACTGTTTGGTGTTGGATTTACATCATCTATTCTAACTTGGATTGGTGTTCTAACGCAATCTCCTGTAATAATTGCGTGTTGCTGCGGTATTATGGGTAATTGGTCTAATATGTCTGCACTTGCACTAGAGACCAGACCTTTTACATATTTCTGGTCTTCTGGATTTTGTAATCTATGAATTATGTACGAATTACATTGAGATAATACTGTCTTTGATAATTCAGATGGTCGTTGACTACATACAATTAATGATATTCCATATTTGCGACCTTCCCGTGCGATACGCTCAAATACTGTTTTAGCAACTGATTCAGATTTCTCAGCAATATAGTTTTGTGCTTCTTCAAGTACAATTACAATAGGATACTGCCCTCTTTGCTCGGGCATAAAGTTTGAAACAAATTCAATTATTAGTCGACCTAACAATGCAGTGATTGTCTCTAAAACTTCAAATGGTAATTGTGATACATCAACGATTGTAATTTGATTTGTTTTGTCGTTGTTTTGCTGAAATCTGATTGATGTGTTATTGTATTCCTTAATAAAGCTTTTTGGGTCTTCTAATTTACCAAAATATCGATTAAAGTCCCCAAGTAAGAATGCAATAAAATGAGAAAGTATGTCTCGATTATCCTTATTGGAATCTTTTAACATCAAAGGAATAGCCATTCTTTTATCGTTAAGAAAGCTATTCATTCGTAAGCGTAATGTCGAAACAAATTCAGAAATGCGATTATTGCCCGTTGATTCTTGAGCAATAGCCGCATCAATAAATTTTTTGCAAAGTTCTTGATAATTGAACCAAGTTGGAATATCAATATTTTGTTCACTAATTATTTGCTGACTTATATTTTCTTGCTGCATTTGTGCAACAAAACTTGAAAGGGCATTGACAACAGCATCAACTTCACTAGGTTTAACTTTTTGATAACTAGAACCATCTCTATTGGGAATTTGTGCCAAAATATCATTCAGTTTAGCCCCATCAAGTAATACAATACCTTTTGATTCCAAATCAGTTATGAGATCTTTATAATTTTTGATTTTCCAATAGTCTTCAGCACTTACCTGTAATTGATTAATAATGTCGTTTATTGAACCAATATATATTTGCGAATGTAAAGGTTTTTGTGTGCTATCATAATCATTTTTTGCTAATCCAATTGCTCGATTAAGCACAGGGGCTTGAGTTCCTTCACTTGGATTAAATAACGATTTTATATCTTCCCAATTCATAAACCAATATGGGACTTGAATTTTATCTATACCACCATAATAATATGCATTTATTTGAGCTAGTTGGGTTTGCTCAGGATCATCTAGTTTTTTATACTTTTCTTCGGCTGGTAAAAAAGCATCTTTATATTCTCCGTTTGTGTCTAAAATGATAAAATGAGCATTTTCTAACTTATTGTCATTTTTATAAGGGAATTTGAATATATTTCTGATAATAGATGTAAATGTGCAGGACTTTCCAGAACCAGTATTGCCAAGAATTGCTGCATGCTTAACGAAAAATTGGTCAGGACAAATTTTTACTTTATAATTAGAAAATGAGGGAGAAGTACCAATAGGTAAATAATAATCACTTTGATAATCAATTGAATTTATTTCCTGTTTGTCATCAAATATATGCCTCAAGTCTTTTTCTGTTACATACCAAACTGGATTATCAAGAGTTGGGAAATTGTAAACTCCTTGTATAAATGTTTCTTCTTGATTATTCTGAGTAATTGTACCCAACATTGTAGCAGAAATATATCTAGCAGATGTTGGTAGTTTTATGCTTGCAGAATTTTTTTCTAAATCAAATTCTTCTTTCATTGTAACTCTTGTAATTAAAGCTACAACACGGTCTGCACCAACTGGAATTATAAGGTATGAATTAATTCTTGCAATTTCATAAATATCTTTGACTCCACTTTTATAAGTACCTCTTAAATCGTCTTCAATTTTTATATAAACACGAAAATTGTCAACAGAAAGGACGCGACCAATTATTTTGTTCTGACTCATAATTAATCCTCCTTAGTTTCTTCTTCAATTGGTTTGCTTCCTTCTAATCCAGTTACCGTAGTTTCTTTTTTATGTTCTTCGGTATATAATTTTTGCATTGTTTCTGTGATTTGAATTTGTTCTTCTTCTTCGTACAAGTCAGGAAGTACATTTTTAACAAAGCCTACAAAAGAAGTTTGTTCTAAGTCTTCTTGGTCAAGGATTATTATTCTACTATCTTCTAATTTTTTTAATTCTTCAATTGGGGAGTCTGGGGCAATTGTCGGAGAATAATTTATAATGATTAACGTAAATGATGGGATTGATAAAGCTTGTTGAATTATGTCATTAATATGCTCATCATAAAACGAATATCCAACACAAAACAGAACAGATTGAGGTTGATTAATTGCTTGTGAAAATTGTCTAAATAATTCTGAATAAGGTAAATCTAATGTGAATGATTTCTTACTTGCACATGGATATATCATTATTTCATTATTCTCATCAGGGGTAAACTTGTCATTTAGTGGAATCTCTTTGATTCCATAAGTATTACTAACCGAGGGCTCTGTATTAACCCAAGATAGCGAACCATGAATTTTAAAATATTTCAGAACTTTTTCAGCCCGATGAACTTTCCCCGTTACACTTTGTCCAGGATAATAAAGGTCATAATCATATACTTCTGGTCTGAAGCATCTATTATGAACACCCATAAATCCATTAATGTAATGTACGCCCAAATTATCTAATGCATAGTCAAATGCCATATCATAATTAGTTGTAAACAAATTTACACGTTTGAGATTATTAGGACGTTGTAATAATTTTTTCAGAAATGCTTCGTGATAATGATAACGATTACGCTTTAACTTTTCATCGTCGGTATAATGTTCATTTATAGTTGTTTTATCTGTATTGCAATTTTTAAAAAGCCATTGTTGCATATTAGTAATTGATGTATTTATGTCTTTAACATCTTCCCCTTTTTTCTCTTTTATAAATCTATCAGCCTGCAAACAGTTAAATAAATCTTCGTATGAAGGATTTTTTCCTTTTCCAAAGTAGGTTTCAATATCTTTCTCACATTTACTCTTTAAACCATCAGGAATACTTCTAATAACAGGTGCTCCTATATGAAAACTTGTTCCAGCTCCTGTTAGAACACTTACATTTTCTAATTCAAGATATTTTTTAATCCTAAGTTTTTCTTTTTGTATTGAATTTTCCATTTAGTCCTGTTTTTTTTAATCAATTTTCAGTATGGTTTGATTATGTTACAGACTTCATTAACCTTGCGCCTAACGTTTGCTGGATGAAGTCGTAGCAGAATCACGGTGATTGCCGTCCGCAGGACGATTAAGCAATTTGCGAGATTCTGTGAAGATCCAGGACCTTGCGCACTGCTATGCTTTATGCCAGCGTGTTGCCTCGCGTTATTTGATCTCGCGTTACACTACGAAATTTAAATTAATATTTTGTCTTGAGTTACGTTTGTCAATCAACATTTAAAAAACTGGATTTTGTCCTTCAAAAATCCGAACTTGAAAAAGGATTTTCTTTCCGCTGTACAAAGGGTCCCTACACATATAAACGCTTCGTTTTTCAATTAATTTCTGCATGCTCTGTCAAGTTATTATTTGTCCGCGTATTCAAATCCTTTTTCAGTAATGACTTTATTTGTTGTCCTCATGCCGGACTGGCATTTACTTTTTTCAGCCATAAAAAAGTAAACAAAAAATCTCCGCTGCATCCCGATTTAGCTAAATTGTTTTGCCCTTCGCTAAAAACAAAGAACTCGTCCTTATAGTCCTTCATTCTTCAGGCCTAACGTTCCTCAAACAGCTTTGTTTTTTATACGCTTCGGTCAATCCAATTCTTAACGCAATCGGCCTGAGGCGGTGTCCCTACAAGATGTTCTCTAGGGTTCTTGCTATTTTGTGCGTTTTGCATAATGCGAGGCTAACGGTTGGCGGTATTAACCGTAGCCCTGTTTTTATTTGTTACCATTTGCTTTGATTTGGTTAGTTTTCAACAGTTTACCGAGATTCTGATTTTGATATAATACCGCATTTTCCTAGTTTTGGGATATAAAAGTATGGCAAATTTCATGGTACATGTTTTGGCGAACAACCATAGAAATCTGCCATACAAAGATTGAATGTATAACCAAAAATTGCTTTTCAGTTATGTCTCACAAAGTTAGCACAGCAATCGTGCTTTTCAAAAAACGGCAGAAGAAAAATGGTAAGTATCCGGCAAAGCTCCGTTTGACGCACGATAGGAAACAGATGTACTATAACATCGACACCAAAGACCGGGTGTATGAGTTCACCGACGAGGAGTTCGAGAAAATCACCTCTCCCAAACCAAGAGGCGAGTACAAGGAGATTCAGATTGAGTTTTCTTTGATAGAGGAAAAAGCCCAGAAGATTATCAAGTCCATGAGGGATTTTTCCTTTGACCGATTCAAGACCCACATCGGTATCACCGGGAGTGATATGAAAAACGTCTATCACTATCTGGACATCAAAACCAAGGCTTTTGAAAAGAACGGCTATGGGGATAAAACCGCAAAGCCCATGAAAAAGGCTTTACAGCAATTCTTCAAAAGAGAAAAAAATCTGGAATTTAAAGAAATCACTGCTACAAAGCTCCGGGAACTGGAGCAATACATGCGCAACAAAGGCATTAAGCCAACCACATATCACCGATACATAGATTCTCTTAAAAGCGTCTTCTTTATGGCACTAAGGGAAAACATGATTTCAATGGACGTGTTCCCCTTTGGCCGGGATAAGGACAAATATCTGGCTCCCCGTGTTGTGACCGTTAAACGGGCGTTGAAACTCAACGAGATTGAGAAAATCTACAACTACCAGCCTGAACCATTTTCACACGAAGACGAGGCTAAAGACTACTGGATGTTCACCTACCTTTGCAACGGCATCAACATGGTGGATTTGTGCAACCTGAAGTACAAGGATATTGGAACGGACTTCATCTCCTTCATCCGGAGAAAGACAGAGCATTCCTCTGCCATCAAACGTCCCATTACCATCCCCATCACCGATGATATTAGGGCAATCATTGAGAAACGGGGAAACAAGGACAAATCACCAGACAATTACGTCTTCCCGGTGATTACCGATGACCTGAGCCACAAACAAAAGGTGTATAAGATTGCTTGGAGGGTGCGCAAAACCAACGTCCACATGGGCAAAATTGGCAAAAAGGTGGGTGTGGATAAGCACATCACCACCTACACCGCCCGGCACAGCTTTGCCACCATATTGAAACGCTCCGGCGTGTCCACCGAGTTCATCAGCGAGAGCTTAGGCCACAAAGATGTGACCATCACGGAGACCTACCTTGATAGCTTTGAGAACGACCACAAACTAGAAATTGCCAAACACCTGACGGCATTTAAGAAATAAACCTGAAAGGCTTCCAAGTAAAAACGGAAGCCTTTCTTTTTCAATCTCTTTCTGTTTTGCCCTATTCATCGGCCATTGATACGAATAAAAGTTATTAACAAAGCCGAAAAAAGTGCGGCTCAGTTACGCCAATTCACCGCTGTTAGAACTATAATCATAAGTGAATATTTTAACATTTTAAAAAAGCAATTAAGCTTATGAATCAAAGAGAAATGACAACAGAGAATTTTGAAAGGGATAGCCTTACAGCATTTGAGAAGATGCTGCAAGGCTACAAAAAAGCGAAGCAATCATTGGTGTGGGAATCGAACATGGATGACCTGATTGAGAGAATGACCCATCTGCCAACGGCTCCGTTTCCCACCGAATTGATGAAACTTTTCGATTACAACTATTTGGTATTATCCGATGACATCAGCACCCTTGTCCAAAAAGCCCTGCAAATGCGTGAACAGATGCAGCACACGCAGCGATTTGTCCACATCGAGGAGAAATACTACTCGCTGCCCTTTTTGCCCAAAAACACCTTCCTGAAGAAACTGAAAGTCTTTAACAATGAAGGCGAACTGTGCTACCAACAGATTGGCAAGCTATACATCCGCTTTAACAGGTTGCTAATTTGGGTTCTTCCCGGAAGAAAGTCATTTTCCTTCCACGACATCTTCACCTTCAAGCAGAAATCCATACAGCTCCGTGATTTAGAAATCTACTATTACTCCCCTTTTCTGGATTTGACCACGACAGACCCCCAATGCTACTACGACTTCTTTTGCGACTACTACGGCAAAACCCAATTCCTCAAATATTTCAACACCAAGGACATTATCAGCTTTGCCCTCGATAGCTCATTTGACAACACCCTGCACAACACACCCAAGGCACTGGAGGAAATCCTTAAACTCACCAGCTCCCAGCAAGTACTTTGGGCATACTTCCTGTTCCGGCTCATGGGCATGAAACTCAGGCTGCATATTGATGCGGCCATGATGACACGATTCCTGCTAATTGTGAACCGGAATGACCTTGAGGACTACAAAAAATCCTATTTCTACAAATTGGTATCCAAAGCTCCGTTCGTGAAAGAGGACAAAAAACTGTTGGCCGATTTGGAGACCATCCGGCTCCATTTCCAAAAGAGCAAATTGCCCACCGGGGACATCGACAAAGAGATACTGAATTTGATTACCAATTAGCAATTTCAAAGGCCAATTACCATTTATTGCTATTTGGTGCAGTTTTCATTATCCGACACTTTTCAGGAAAATCGGGTTTTGAGGCTCAAAAGACCATTTGTATAAATCACAATATCAAAAGGATATGATTTTTCTTTAAAATATCGGACAGTCCGACGACGGAAATTACTGCATTGGTGACTTAAAATTGTCCCAGAATTTGGTTCACAAAACACATCAAATATGGACGAACAAAAGAACATCAATGCAGCGGCTTTAAGGAACCTTGAACTACTCAACAAACAGGTAGCGGAACTTCTTCAGGTGCAACGTAAGGCGGTTTCAGGTTACGACTACCTAAACGCAAATGAGCTGGCCGATTTATTAGGCGAAAGTATCAAGACAATTTATGCAAGGGTGCATAATAGACAAATCCCCTTTTACAAGCCGGGTGGAAAGATTCTGCTTTTCAAACTGGACGAAATACGGGAGTGGATAAAATCCGGTCGTCATGCGACTATGGATGAACTGCGTCAGAACGTGTAATTGGTCTTATAGCACCAAATCTATGAAAAAAGCGCAGAAACTAGGGGAGGAAAAAGACGGCAAACAGATAGTAAGGCTTTCACTGGTAAAGCTCTTTATGAAAAAACGGTCGCACATTCAGGCAGTACCGGAGAACAAGTTTTGCAGGTTTTTAAATCTAACAAAATAGCATTGATTATGGCAATAGTTTATATCTGTGGGGTTGTCAACCCCGATGATGAAAAGGATAGCTGTGTTGACACCGAAAAAGTAAAAGCCCGGCTCAAATCGTTGAAGTGTGCAGTGGTAAACCCATCGGAAATGGCTTTTTCTAAGATGAGCTGGTCGGATACCCTAAGCAACCGGGTAGAACTGCTTAAAAAGAGCCATGCCGTGTATGTCCTGCCCAACTGGAGGGACAGCATCATGGCACGCATCGAGCTGACCGTGGCAATGGATTTAAAGCTGCAAACCTTCTTTCATCCCATCAGCAACAAGGAATTAAAACAATTAGTAACCTCCCTTGACGGATAGCAATGGTTCCGGTGGGGCTGTACAAGGGCAGCCCCACCACTTTTTTTGTACTCAAACTTAGATTGACAATTATGGCAACAACATTGCATCCAAATACGGTCTCAAAGCTTTATTATCTCGACAACAGGATAAAAAGCTTCTATGAAAAAAACGGTTATTCATCCATCCCTTTCGATGGCCGGAAAGTGCAGGAAATGATTCAGGCATCGCAAAAGGAGCTGGCCGAATTGTTCCTCAAAATATGGGGAAAGAGCATGGGCGCACATCTGCTCGATAAGTTTTACGATAACCGGGGCAATGTGCTGGATTTCTACATGAGCCTTGATGGCCAGAACCGCCAGCTCTTATCACAAAAAGATTGGTGATGATGGATGCAACCCAAGTAATAGAACACATCAACGGAGAGATAGTCAGTGTCATCTCCAATTTTGTGGAGATGAAGAAAGCCGGAACCAACTTTTCGGCTCGATGTCCTTTTCACAACGAAAAGTCGGCTTCGTTCCATGTGAACCCGGCCAAAGGGATTTACAAGTGTTTTGGCTGTGGCAAAGGTGGCGATGCGGTAAGCTTCATCAAGGAACATGAAGGCGTTGATTTTAAACAGGCCGTTGAGATTGGGGCGAAAAAGCTCAAGATTGATTTTGAGTGGAAGAAAAGCAAGGACTTTGACCAAGCCAAATACCAGCACCGGGAAAGCCTGCACATTGCCTGCAACATTGTGGAGCGGTTCTTTGCCGAAAAGCTTTCCCATCCCGAAGCCCAGAAGTACCTCCAAGGCCGCAGTATCATTAACCCCTCACACGGTAGTTTTGAGTTGGGTTACGCCCCTAACGGCAATGAACTGCTGGCCTATGCCCGGCAAAATGGCCTCAAGACCGAAATACTGGAGGAAATCGGGGTTCTAAAGAGCAGTGATAACGGGTTGTATGATTTTTTTCGGAACCGTTTAATCTTCCCCATCTCCAATTCACTAGGCCAGACCATTGCTTTTGCCGGAAGGGATTTAACCGATAACTCCAAAGTCAAGTACCTGAACACGCCCGAAAGCAGCATTTACATCAAAGGAAATGAACTCTATGCCCTGAATGCCGCCCGGATGGCCATCAAAAACGAAGACCGGGTGTATATTGTGGAGGGCTATACCGATGCGCTGCGGATGCACGCCATTGGCATCACCAACACAGCGGCCACCTGTGGGACTGCCCTGACAAATGCCCAGTCTTTGTTATTGAAGCGGTACACAAACAAGGCCACATTAATCTTTGACGGGGACAATGCCGGACAACGGGCTACCGAGCGCAATGCCGAAATATTGATTAAAAACCAGTTCCATGTATCGGTGATGGTTCTGCCAGAAAAGCACGACCCAGATTCGCTGTTTACCACCAAGGAGCTGTTTCTCCAGCACAACAAACAGCAGACCGACTACATCATCTTCAAAACTCAGCAATTGGCTGAAAAAGCAGCTTCCGACCCGGTTTACAAGTCCGAGGCCATCAAGCGCATCTCCAAGCTGATTGCCAACTACGACAAGACCAAGCAGGAGGTTTACACCGAGTTTGTGGCCGAACACATTAAGCCCAAGAAGGCTTGGGTGGATGCCATTAAGGAACTGTCACAAAACGAAGCACAACCCACCCACCGCTACACCATTCCCCAGCATGTTAGTCTGAATGATTTTAACCGATGGGGTTTTTATGTAGAGGACAATTGTTACGTGTTCCGGAACAAGAAAGGCGATGACTTTGTGACCCACTCCAATTTCGTGATGGCACCCTTGTTTCACATCGAAAGCCCCATCAATGCCAAGCGACTTTACGAAATCAAAAACCGTCACAATCTGGTGAAGATTGTGGAGCTGCCCCAACGGGATTTGGTGAGCATCACCAACTTTAAACTACAAATAGAATCCTTGGGTAACTTCCTGTGGACAGGAGGAGAAAGCGAACTCAACAAACTGAAAGCATGGCTTTATGAAAAAACCAAAAGCTGCAAGGAAGTGGTTCAGATGGGATGGCAACGGGAAGGCTTCTTTTGTTGGGGAAACGGCATCTTTGACGGGGAACAGTTTATCAAGGCCGACAAGTACGGGATTGTGCAGCATAACGAACGCTATTACTACATCCCGGCCTGTTCCGAAATCTATGCCAGTGATGACAGCCTGTTTGAATTTGAGCGGCACTTCATCCACAACGAGGGCAACATCACCCTTTACGAATACGCCCAGAAATACACGGCTGTATTTGGCAACAACGGCATTATTACCTTGTCCTTTTTCTTTGCCAGTTTGTTTCTGGACATCATCTCCAGACGGTTCGATAAGTTTCCCATTCTGAATATGTACGGACAGAAAGGTTCCGGTAAGAACACCTGTGCCGAAAGCATTCTTTACATGTTTGGCCGCAAAGGGAAAGTCCCCAACCTGCACAACTCCAGTAAACCGTCCATTGCCGACCATGTGGCCACCAGCTCTAATGCCGTTTGTGTGCTGGATGAGTACCGCAACGACTTGGAAATGGAGAAACGGGAACTTCTGAAAGGTTTCTGGGACAAGACCGGGCGAACCCGGATGAACATGGACAAGGACAAGAAGAAAGAGACTTCCAAAGTCAATCAGGGCATCATCGTCTGCGGCCAGCAGATTGCTACGGCTGACATTGCTCTCTTTAGCCGCTTCATTGCTTTGGGCTTCTCCAAAACAATCTTCTCCTTTGAGGAAAAGAGGCATTTTGAAGAGCTGGAGCAAATCAACAAACAGGGATTGACCCAGATTACCCACCAACTGCTGAAACACCGGGAGACATTTAAAAAGAGCTACAACAAAACCGTGGATGCTGTCAGCGACCAGTTCCGGGAGCTGTTGGGGACAACTGCCATAGAAACCCGAATTTTCAATAACTGGCTGACGGTAGCCTCTGCCTATGCCACGGTAGCTCACATTGTCGAGTTGCCGTTTAAGTACGACAGCATCATTCAGCTTTTTGTAGAGCTGATGGTAACCCAGAACAGTGAAACGGCCAAGAATGACGACTTGGGTATCTTCTGGAAAACGGTTCAATATCTTATCAGTTCCAACATTCTCTTTCAGGAAGGTGATTACCGGGTGGTATATGCCGATAAGATAACGCACACCTTTAAGGAGAATGGTGAATGGAAGAAAAGTGATATCATTCTGCCAAGCCCTCAGAACATCCTCTATTTATCGGTTAGCCGGGTATTTGGGTTATATAAGTCACAGGCTTTGCGTGAAGGCGACAAGCCCCTGCCGGATGCTACGGTCGAGTATTACCTGAAGAACAGCCCGGCTTTTATTTGCGACACCAAGAAGGTGTACTTTAAAAAGTTCGATGCCAAGAATGGCTATCCCGAATTAGATGAGAAAGGAAACAAGAAATTCACCTATACCTCGGCTTTTGTATTCTATTTGGACAAGCTGAATCTGAGCATTGCCGATGAACATTTAAACGGGGAAAATTGAAAGGGGAAAGAATTAAAAGACGGAAGGGTTTCTGAACAAAAAACAGAAACCCTTTCTTTTTGCACTTGAAACCAAGTTTTACAATGCAAAACTGGTTACTTTAGTTACTTTAATTACTTTATTGAGTGATATTAATTGAATACTAACAGATTAGAAGGTGTTTGCCATTAAAGTAACGTTACTTTAGGTTACTTTAAGTTACTTTAAAAATCGGCTAAAGACGATTAGGGTACTTTAATTGAGGCTAGGGTACTTTAAGAACTTTGTAGAAACACAGGACTTATAAATTTATAAAACAGCAACTTAACCCCATTAAAGTAACTAAAGTAACTAAAGTTCGGGTAATGTAGGTTTATTTAGGATAAAAACTAGCTCCAAATTATTTTGCAGAGTATTTAGTATTTTCATTTTAGTTTTATAAATTAGCCTCATGGTTAAAAAAATACACGTAATTTGCGTATTATGGCTGAACGAAAGCAGATAAATAGGTTGAAAGTTGTTCTGGCTGAGCAGAATAAAACAAATAAATGGTTGGCTGAACAGTTGGGGAAAAGTTTAACCACGGTTTCGAGGTGGTGTACCAATGAATCGCAACCCGGTATTGAAACCATGATTGAAATAGCAGCGAAACTTAATGTTGATGCCAGAGAACTGATTGTATCAACCAAACATGAAAAATAACACGAAGCAACAATGCCAACGCTTAATTGGATAGGAAAAGACAAGGTGATTAACCACCACATGGATGTACCATACAAGATTTTAGACCATGTTTATGGATTCGATAATGGAGAGCAAGCCCCAAAGGAAACCAATTGCGGAAACAAAATCATTCATGGCGACAACTTAGAAGCCCTAAAAGCTTTATTGCCCGAACACGAAGGAAAGATTAAGTGCATTTATATAGACCCTCCATATAATACTGGAAACGAAGGGTGGGTTTATAACGATAATGTGAATGACCCCAAAATAAAAAAATGGTTAGGTAACGTGGTAGGCAAAGAAGCAGAAGACTTGTCTAGACATGATAAATGGCTTTGCATGATGTACCCCCGTTTAAAATTGCTTCATAAATTACTATCAGTTGATGGTGCCATATTTATTTCAATTGATGATAATGAGCAGGCTAATCTTAAATTGATTTGTGATGAAGTGTTTGGAGGTGGGAACTTTATAAACAACATTATATGGCAAAAGAAATTTAGTCCGCAAAATGACGCTAAATACTTTTCAGATAATCATGACTTTATTTTGTGTTATGCAAAATCCAAATCGGACTGGCACATAAACCAGCTAAAGAGAAATGAATCTCATAATGATAGGTATAAGAATCCAGATAACGACCCCAGAGGTGTATGGACTTCTAGTGATTTTTCAGTGAGAACCTATACTCCAGAATATGATTACGAAATTGAATCCCCTAGTGGCAAAGTGATTAAACCTTCAAAGGGTAGATGCTGGCAAACTTCAAAAGAAAACTTTTTAAAACTTCTTGCAGATAATAGAATTTGGTTTGGTCTTAATGGAACAAATGTTCCTAGGATAAAAACATTCTTATCGGAAGTTCAGCAAGGAATTGTACCTCTAACAATTTGGACGCATGACGAAGTTGGGCATAATCAAAGTGCAAAACAAAGTTTGAAAATGATATTTCCTGAGAAACGAACACCGTTTGAAACACCGAAATCGGTTGAATTAATAGCTAAGATAATTCAATTATCTACGCAGGAAAATTCAATAATTCTCGACTCTTTTTCAGGCTCAGGCACAACCGCTCATGCTGTTCTAAATCTGAATAAGCAAGACGGAGGTAATCGGAAATTCATTTTAATTGAAATGGAAGATTATGCCGAAAACATAACAGCCGAAAGAGTTAAAAGAGTTATTAAAGGTTATGGCGAAAATGGTAAAAAAACTGAAGGTACTGGTGGCAACTTTGATTATTACCAATTGGGTAAACCCCTTTTCCTTGAAAACGATATGCTAAACGAAGAGGTTAGCTTGGAGAAAATACGTGAGTATGTATGGTTTTCAGAGACCCGCCAATCATATAAGGCTGTCAACCAAAATGAAGAACATCTTTTAGGAGTAAGCAACTCATCGGCTTATTACTTTTATTATTACAAAGACGAACTCACTACTTTGGATGACAGTTTTTTACGAAAAATAAAAACCAAAGCAGAGCAATACATTATTTATGCCGACAACTGTGTGCTAGATGACAGTTTGATGCAGAAATATCATATTACGTTTAAGAAAATCCCAAGGGATATAACCCGGTTTTAAACCTGAACAGTTATGATTGAATATATTGAAATAAAAGGTTTTAAATCAATAAAGCATTTAGAGTTGGAACTAAAACCAATCAATGTGTTTATTGGAAGCAATGGTGCTGGGAAGAGTAATTTCGTGTCATTTTTTAAGATGGTACATGCCATTTTTAATCAGCAATTGCAACGATATGTGATTGAAGAAAAAGCAGACAACATCCTCCACTTTGGTCGGAAAATAACGGAGACAGTGTTTGGTAAAATGATTTTTACCGAAGATGCGCAAAACAATAATGCTTATCGGTTTAAGCTGGCTCAAACAAAAGATGGTGGATTATTTATTGCCCATGAAGCATCTGGGTATAATGTAGAAAGGACTGATAATTCAAAAGGATATTATGGAACTTCAGATATTCAAGAATCGAATATTCCAAGCTCGAATTCATTTAGAAATAACTATCTGAAAAAGTATTTATCCAATATTCAAATTTATCATTTTCATGATACATCGGCCACATCAATGCTTCGGCGTGAATGCGATATAAATGACAACGACTCATTAAAATCCGATGGACGCAATCTTCCGGCTTTTCTCTACTTTTTGCAAGAGGAACATCCTAAACTGTTTACCCGACTTGAGAAAACGATAAAGTCAATTGCCCCCTATGTCGAAAAATTGATTCTGCAACCTAAAAAACTGAATAAAAACGAAATAGAATTGCGTTGGATTGAGAAGGGCGACCCCAATTCAAGTTTTAATGCTTATCAGTTTTCTGATGGCACATTGCGTTTTATTGCGCTGGCAACGGTATTAATGCAACCGGAGCCGCCCAAAGTAATCGTCATTGACGAACCCGAATTGGGTTTACATCCTCAGGCCATAACCAAACTTGCAGCCCTTATTGAGATGGCATCTGGCAAAACGCAACTAATCATCTCAACCCAATCGGTAAATCTGGTCGATTGCTTTAAAACAAGTGATATTGTTACCGTTGACCGAAGCACCATAGAAAATCAATCCATATTCAAACGCCTAGATGAAGATAAGTTAAAAGGTTGGCTGGAAGAACACACCCTTGGCGAATTATGGGAACGAAATATTATTAACTCTGCTCAACCTTTTTCAAAATGAAGAGAATTATAATAATTGGTGAAGGGCCTACTGAGCAATTATTCTGCAATGATGTTTTGCAACCAGTCTTTAATGCTCATGACATATTTTTGGAAACGCCCAAAATTAAAAAGTCGAAAGGAGGCATAGTTGCTTGGGAGCATCTGAAAAAGCAAGTTGAACTGCACCTTAAAGATACAGGGGTTTATGTCACTACCTTAATCGACTATTATGGCATACATCCCTGTCACGCATTTCCTAAATGGGAAGAAGCAAAAGCAATTGTAAACAAAAGTGATAGAATAACATTTCTTGAGAATTCAATGCTTGAAGAAATTGACGAATCAATTCGATATAGATTTATTCCATATATCCAGTTACACGAGTTCGAAGCATTACTTTTCAGCGACATTACAGTCATAGAGGATAATTTTGAATCCGATGAGTTTAAAGACTATGACTATCTTTTGGAGACTGATAAAGCTTTTAGTAATCCTGAGAATATTAACGATGGAAAAACAACCGCTCCGTCAAAAAGATTGGGTAGAATTATTGATGATTACAGTAAGGTGGTATATGGTTCGTTATTGGCACAGGAAATTGGTCTGGATAAAATTCTGGAAAAATGCCCACGTTTTAACAATTGGATTGAACGGTTATTAACAATTGAATAGTAACGACAAACTCATAGAAAAGTGGAATTAAAACCATATCAACAACAAGTAATCAACGACTTAGACAAGTTTCTTGAATATTTAAACACCTTTCAGGATTCTGCAAAAGCGTTTAATCAATTTTGGGAAGATAAGGTAGGGAAATACCAAGCCAACTTAGATGGCTCCTATTCAGGCATGCGCCCTTACAAAAACAATATTCCGGGAGCTACACATATTGCTATCAAAGTCCCAACAGCAGGGGGCAAAACTTTTATTGCTTGTAATGCACTTCATTCAATTTTCAAGTCGTTTGATGTTACAAGACCTAAAGCAGTCGTATGGTTGGTTCCTTGGTCGAATCTTTTGCAGCAAACAGCCGGACATCTATCAAACCCTACACATCCTTACAGAGAGAAACTGAATGCTCTATTTGGCAATCGGGTCGAAGTCTTTGAAAAAGAGGAATTATTACAGGGCGCCGGATTTAATCCAACCTCGGCAAAAGAACAGCTGAATATTTTTGTGTTCAATTTTAGCAGCATCCGAATTAATTCAACAAAAAAGGATGACCGTAAGGTATATGAGCAAAATGGAGCTTTAGAACAATTTCGGGGTTTTGTTGATAAGGATTTAGTGATTGATGATACCGATGAAACGGCTTTGATAAATGTGATACGGTCATTAAATCCTGTTGTCGTTGTTGACGAAAGCCACAATGCCGAAAGCGTATTGAGCGTGGAGATGCTGAATAATCTGAATCCCTCTGTAGTTTTGGATTTAACAGCAACTCCTAAAGAAAACAGCAACATCATCAGCTTTGTAAATGCAATGGCTCTCAAGAAAGAGCACATGGTAAAGCTTCCGGTAATTGTTTACAATCACCATAAAAAGGAAGAGGTCATTACCAGTGCTTTGCATTTACAACGACAACTGGAGTTGCTGGCCATTGAGGAAGAAAAAGTGACAGGCAAATACATCCGCCCTATCATTCTGTTCCAAGCGCAATCGAACATTAAGGGGAAGGACAACACAACCTACATTCACATCAAAGAGCAATTAACGAAACTGAGGATTCCCGAAGAGCAAATCAAAATCAAAGTGAGTGGTTTGGATGAGTTAAAGGGTATCAATCTGATGGCCAAGGATTGCGAAGTTCGTTATATTATTACTGTCAATGCGCTTAAAGAAGGATGGGATTGTCCCAATGCCTATATCTTGGCTTCATTGGCCGATAAGTCATCAGCAGTGGATGTGGAGCAAATACTCGGTCGTGTTCTCCGCCAACCACATGTAACCAAGCACCAAAGCCCATTGCTTAACCTTTCATTTGTATTATCAGCAAGTTCCAAATTTCAGGAGACCTTAGATAATATTGTGAAAGCCTTACAAGATTCAGGCTTTAGCAAAGAGGACTATTATGCTGAAGAAGAGCCTGAGGTTGAATTGACCAACAATGAGGTACTACAACAAGAGCTATTTGGAACAAGCCCGGTGTCTTCTGGTAATTCAGAAGATGGTAAGGTTCCTGTTGACGAAATTAACATTGAAGAAATTGATTTTGACCCAAATGTCGAGTTGGATTCCAACCAGATAGGAAGTACAACTGATATTGTTAAGCAAATTACTCAAAAGGGCGAATCAGAGGGTAAATCATTCGAGCAAAAAGCAGAGTCCTACACAGAAGATAATACTGACTATTTATTACGGGAAATGGGTAAACAGCCAAAGAAATATAGAATTGAAGACCCTTTTGTTGATGTGGTAAACGACTTGGCAATTCCTCAGTTCTATCGAAAAGTTCCGGCAGATGAACTGCATGACACCATCATGTTTGAGGAATTGAAGCAGGAGGAGCAATTATTGAACCGCAACAGTCTTTTAAAAGGGTTTAAACTTGCTTCAAAAAGCACCGAAATCAATTTCGATGACACAGATACAGAAGTATTTCAGGTGGATTACAACGAATCGAAGCATACTGCAACAAAACAGAAAGTTTCAATTAGAGCAAAAGCCATTCTTGTTGATACAATTCTGTCAAAGCCCAAAGAGACTCAGATTAAAGACATCACACAGCTCATCGTCCGTAAATTGGGTGACATGACCCCTATTTCGCATGAAGACATAACAAAGTATGTGACCCGTGTTTTTGAGGATTTGCACAACGACCAGATACGAGACATTATCAACAATGAATTCTTGTACATCAGCAAGATAAAGGCAAAAGTAAAAGAACTTGAATCGGAATACGCAAGAGAGCAGTTTCAAAAGCTTTTAGACACCAATAATATCTTGGTAAAACCAAGCTTTAAGTTCCCCAATGAATTAACTCAAATAAGCCCAAGCAGTGCCATTGACAAGTCGCTATACGAAGCAGAAGCCTCAATGAATGGGTTTGAGCAGGAGGTAATCATGAATATTGCATCTCTTGAAAATGTTTTGTTCTGGCACCGGAATATTGAGAAACGGGGATTTGCCCTAAACGGATTTGAAAGCAACCATTATCCCGACTTCATCATTTTCACCAGAAATGGAAACCTGATTCTCATTGAAACAAAGGGAGACTATTTGGATAACGATGAAAGTCGAGCCAAAAACCTACTTGGTAAAAAGTGGGCAGAAAAAGCTGGAGATAATTTCAAGTATTTCATGGTGTTTCAAAAGAAGGAAGTGCCCGGTACTTATACGGCACAGTCAATTACAGAGATTGTTAGGATGTTGTAATTTAATCAGCAAAATAATGAGGAACAGAATCTGGGCATAATTAACACAAGCTAAACACAATGCCGAATTTGCTACACTCTATTCAGATAGGCAAAGAACGATTCTTCGCATTTTTAATATTGGAATATTAGCCTTTTCTTCTGCTGGCATTATGGGCAGGAAACTTTGGCAACATTTACCATTAATGGCTTGAATTATTAACTCACTGTTTTTTGTAATCTTGCAAATGAAAGAAGATATTGACAAACAACTCCAAACCCGGAACATCAAACCAACTTCTATGCGACAGTTGGTTTTGCAGGTCTTGAATGAACAAAAAACAGCCATAAGTTTACCGGAGCTGGAAAACAAATTTGAAAAGGCGGACAAGACCACATTGTACCGAACGCTTAAAACTTTTGTAGAAAACAAGCTAATTCACAGCATCGATGATGGCACGGGTTCGGTAAAATATGCTTTGTGCCAAGAAGCCTGTGAATGCCACCCCGAAGACCTTCATGTTCATTTTTTATGTACCGTTTGTGGGCAGACTTATTGCCTTACAGATGTAGCCGTTCCCAAAATTAATTTACCAGCCAAATTTCAACTAGAAAGTGTGAACATGGTAGTGAGAGGGGTGTGTCCCAGCTGCGACAAATAAACTTTGCAACCCGGTTGCATCAACTTTTTTATATCTTTGGCGTTATATAATTGATTAATCTTTAGAAGCAGGTGAATTTTAAAGGACAACATATAGAAAGGATATTTACCTTTTTGGCTGGGCTGATTATATTGGCTCATACTGTTGTGCCGCATCATCACCATTTTGAGATTTCGCACTCATCTGAAGAGGAATCGGCCTGTGAGGTGCCTGTTCATGGGCAAAATCAGGAAAAGCCAGACACACATTGTCACGCATTTAATATTCTGGTATCAGAAAGGACTAGCACCATATCTTTAAACAAGTCTTTATCTGACCATCTCAATTTTTTCACAGCTGGAGTTGTAATTCAAATCGAAACTCCACCTGTAATCGACATTCCCACAACCTTTTTTGGCAACCATGCCATTTTCAAAAAACAATATTTCTATACCGCCCACTTACTTCGGGCACCTCCTGCAATTGCTTAACTTTTGTTTCAATTAACAGGCCGGCAAAACAGCTGGTCTGCATGTTTATCTTAATCTTTTTGACATGAAAAAGAAGAAGTTAAGCAAGCATCAATTACGGGAAAAACAGGAAATCGAGGACAAAAAGTTTAATCGAACACTGATTATCAGTTTTAGCATATTGATAGTTGTCACATTTTCTGTTCTGACTTTCTACACCTATGGCTGCGATACCAGGTTTCTGTATCACAAATGGGCTTGGTATGGTAAGGAAATTCCGGGTGAATGGGCTTGTATGAATGGCAATAATTTAACGATGCATAAATCTTCAAAAGTCGCTTATAATAAAAAGGCATACTATTTCTGTAGCCAGGAATGTTTCAATCACCTAACAAAACACTTTGCAGAAGTTGGGATGGTTCCCGATGCTTTTTCAGGCGATTCAATCAACAAAGCCGATGCCTTAATCGGGTTAAAAGAAAAAGGAAAACCTGAATTGGCTTACTTTAAAAATCAGCAAACATTTAAAAAGTATTATGAGTAGGATAAATAGAGTTTTAACAAATAAAATCAATAAGAAATGATAAACAGAATCATATCTTTTTCAATAAAGAACAAAGCTCTCATTGGTTTAATGACCATAGGGCTTATTATCGGGGGCATTTGGTCAATGACCAAAGTACCATTAGATGCCGTGCCCGACATTACCAACAACCAGGTGCAGGTAATAACCACCGCACCCAATTTGGGAACCGAAGACATAGAGCAGTTTGTAACCTATCAGGTGGAACTTTCGGTGGCTAACTTGCCGGGGGTTACCGAAATCCGCTCTGTTTCACGGTTCGGATTGTCAGTGGTAACAATAGTATTCGAGGACAATATGGGGACATACCTTCCCCGGCAATTGGTAAGCGAGGCATTGGCCGAAATTAAGGAGAACATCCCTGAAGGATTTGCCGAGCCCTTTATGGCACCCATCAGTACCGGATTGGGTGAGATTTACCAATACACGCTGGAAGTACAGCCCGGCTACGATACTCTTTACGATGACATGGAGCTGCGCACCATGCAGGAATGGATTGTAAAACGCCAGATGGCAATGGTCCCCGGTGTGGTTGAAGTAAACTCCTTTGGCGGACGTGGCAAACAATACGAAATTTCCATAAACCCCGATAAGCTTCGCAGCATGAACCTGACCATTGCTGACATTTTTGAGGCTTTGGAAGATAATAATCAGAATACCGGAGGGGCTTACATTGAGAAAAAATTTCAGGCCAACTTTATCCGTGGCGAAGGTTTAATGCGTTCGATTGATGACATTCGAAATACCCCTGTTGCCAATGTAAACGGGCAACCTGTTTTTATACGTGATGTGGCTGAAGTAAAATATGGCAGTTTTGTTCGCTATGGGGCATTTACCAAAAATGGTAAAGGTGAAGCCGTAGGAGGTATTGTAATGATGCTTAAGGGCGAAAACTCCAACGATGTCATCAAGGATGTGAAGGAACGTATGGCCTTAATTCAAAAATCGTTGCCGGAAGGTGTGAAAATTGAATCTTTCCTCGACCGCAGCAAACTGATAAAAAGCACCACATCCACTGTAGCCGAAAACCTTTCACTGGGGGCGCTCATCGTAATCTTTGTCCTTGTCATCTTTTTGGGCAATTTACGGGGTGGTTTGCTGGTAGCTTCTACCATACCGCTTGCCCTGCTCTTTTCGTTTATCATGATGAAAGTTTTTGGTGTTTGGGCAAACCTGATGAGCCTCGGGGCTATCGACTTTGGGATTCTTGTCGATGGGGCGGTAATCATCGTGGAAAGCATGATTTTTTACCTGCACCGGAATGAATTTATCGGGAAAAAACTGGGGCTGCCCCAACGCAACGAAATTGCCTACAATTCAGCCAGTAAAATGATGAACTCCGCATTTTTCGGGCAGCTGATTATCCTTATTGTTTTTATTCCTGTACTGGCATTGCAGGGTGTGGAGGGCAAAATGTTTATACCCATGGCCATGACCTTTGGTTTTGCCGTGTTGGGTGTGATGGTGCTGTGTCTTACCTACATCCCTATGATGGCAGCACTTTTCCTGAAACCTCCGAAAACAGATAAAAAAACCTGGGGAGAGAAATTTATTATAAAGCTTGAAAACCTGTACGAACCGGTAATTGCCTGGGCTTTACGCAAAGGTAAGCTTGTATTGGGAATTGCCTTGGTGCTTTTAATTTCCGGAGGATTCCTTTTCTCACGTATGGGAGCCGAATTTATTCCTCAGTTGGACGAAGGCGATTTTGCTTTCCAGGCTTTTCTGAAGCCCGGAACATCGCTATCTGAGGTAGAAAAAGCCTCTACCCGTATTGAACAGATAGTATTGGAAAATTTTCCAGACGAGATAGAATCCATTCAAAGCCGTATTGGGGTGGCTGATTTACCTACCGACCCCATGCCGATTGATATTGCCGATATATTTGTCATTCTCACACCGGAAGATGAATGGACAAAGGTTGAATCAAAACAGGAACTGATTGATAAGGTAAAAGAAAAGGTAAGTGTTTTGCCCGGTATAAACTACGAATTTACCCAGCCAATCGAGATGCGGTTCAACGAGCTTTTAACCGGAATTCGTGAAGATGTGGCTATTAAATTGTACGGTGATGACCTGAATATGCTGGCTGATAAAGCCGAAGAAATTTCCGGTTTAATTGCAGGTATTGAAGGCATTGAAGGCATAAAAGCCGAAGCAACCCGTGGGCTGCCTCAAATAACGGTAAAATACAACCGTACCAAACTGGGGCAGTACGGGTTAAAAATAAAAGACCTGAATACCGTGGTAGAGACTGCTTTTAGCGGTGGCGTTGCCGGGGTTATCTATGAAGGTGAACGTATGTTCGACCTTGTGGTTCGACTTGATGAAGCACACCGACAGAGTATTGACGACCTTCGGAATTTATTTGTGAATACTCCCGATGGAAATCAGGTTCCCCTAAAGGAAGTAGCTGAAATCAGCTATCAACCCGGCCCGATGCAAATTAGCCGCGACAATACCAACAGGCGTACTTATGTAGGTATTAACGTGGAAGGCAGGGACATTAAATCGCTGGTAGAAGAAATTCAACAGACGCTCGATGAAAAACTGGAACTGCCTTCGGGTTATTACATTCGCTACGGTGGTGCTTTTGAAAACCTCGAACGAGCATCAAAACGTCTTACTCTGGTTGTACCGCTTGCGTTGGCATTGATATTTATGCTTGTTTTCTTTGCCATTAAATCGTTTAAACAAACCCTGATGATTTATGTGGCCATTCCTTTTGCAGCAGTGGGGGGTATTTTTTCGCTTTACCTACGCGATATGCCTTTCAGTATTTCGGCAGGAGTCGGCTTTATTGTACTCTTTGGTGTGGCAGTATTGAACGGGCTGGTTTTGATAAGCGGTTTTAACGAGTTGAAAGAAGAAGGAAAACTCAGTATTGGCGAAATTATTAAACAGGGTTCCCTTCGCCGGATACGCCCTATATTCCTGACTGCATCAACCGATATACTGGGTTTCCTGCCTATGGCTATTTCCACCTCAGCAGGGGCAGAAGTGCAACGCCCGCTTGCCACCGTGGTTATTGGCGGCATGTTAACATCAACACTTCTAACACTGGTTGTGTTGCCCATACTTTACAAGATGGTTGAATCAGGAAAAACCAAACTGAAAGTGCCAAAACTCAATACCACGGTAATAGCCGTTCTGCTCATCATAGTCGGTATTGGTGCTTCAGGCACCCTGAAAGCACAGGAAAATTCAGTTACCCTTGAGCAGGCAATTGAACGGGCAAAAGAAAACTACCCTTCGTTAAAAGCAGCTTCGCTCGATGTGGAGAAACAAAAAGCCCTGAAAGCTACAGCTTACGATTTGGGCAATACGTCCATCTACACCGGTAAAGAGGAAACCGGAAACGGAGCGGTGGGTATTCAAAACCAAATTGGGATAACACAATCGGAAATTGACCTGTTTGGCATACCTGCCAAAACAAAACTGAATAAATCACGTACCGGCCTTGCTGTTTCAAAACTTGAACTGACAGAGAATGAACTGGTCAGAAACGTGAGCCTTGCATGGTACAGGTCACTGGTTGCAAAAAAGCAAACAGAATTGTACAATCAGCTCGACAGTATTTATACCAATTTTCTGAAAGCTGCCGAATTGCGGTTTAAAACCCAGCAAACATCCAAAGTAGAGTACCTTTCTGCCTCGGCTAAATACAAAGAGTTAATGGTGAATATGAAACAGGCTGAGAGCGAATACCTGGCATCGCTGCAAATTCTGAACCAGTACCTGATGTACCCCGGCGGTGTAGAAATTACAGATGCCGGACAAGAGTGGGGTAAATCGATTCATGCTGCCTTTTCAGGTGATTCGTTAAACAATGTTCCTTTATTGAATTATTACAGGCAGCAGCTTGATGTTTCAGAAGCAGAGTGGAAAGCCGAAAAAGCAAATTTTTTACCTAAACTCGATTTGGGGTACTCGCGGCAATCGGTCGATGGTACTTCTGGTTTTTATGGTTGGGAAGCAGGTGTTTCCGTTCCTTTACTGTTCTTTTCCCAGTCGGGAAAAACAAAAGCCGCCCATATAAATTACCAGATTACCGGACAGGAATACAAGCAAAGGGAATTGGAGCTGAATGCCTCTTACAAGGAACTTTTAAGCCGTTACAGGGTAATGAGCGAGGTGCTGGAATATTATAGAAACGAAGCCCTTCCGCTTGCTGCCGAGCAAATTGAAGCTGCAAATCTTGGTTATCGTCTTGGAAACCTCAATTATATCGAGTTTATCCAAAACACCGAATCAGCCATAAAAACAAGGCAGGAATATTTATCACGGCTATCAGATTTCTTCGAAATTAAGGAGCAATTGGAATACATAACAGGTCAATAATTTTAAAAACAGATAAAAATGAAAACGAAAATATTTTTAGCACTTCTTGCAGTAGTAACGCTCATGTCGTGCAACAGCAACAAAAAGGAAAACAGTGAAGCCGGGGAACATGCAGAGCATGAAGGCCCCGAAGGTGTGGTAATGCTGAACGAACTTCAGCGTGAAGCCTTAAATCTGCAATTGGGTAATTTTCAAATGCGAAACCTTACCACACTGGTAAAAACAAACGGACAACTTGAAGTACCACCTGCTGCCAGTGCTGATGTTACGGCCATTATTGGTGGAAATGTAAAAGAAATAAAGGTTTTTCACGGCGATAAAGTAAATAAAGGTCAGGCGTTGGCCATACTGGAGCATCCTGATTATATTGTCCTTCAGGAAGAATTTGCCGAAACAGCCAACAAACTCGAATTTCTTGAACAGGAATATGCCCGTCAGAAAGAACTTTTCGAAAATAACGTGGGTGCAGGTAAAGACTTCCAACAGGTAAAATCGGAATACAACACAGCCAAAGCACGTTACGAAGGTTTAAAATCAAGGCTTCAACTGCTCAATCTTTCGCCCGATAAAGTAAAAGAAGGAAGCATTTCAAACACCATTTCCATACTTTCACCCATCAACGGCTTTGTTAATGATGTGAATATTAAGGTGGGAACCTATGTCGATGCCAAAGACCAGCTTCTTAGCATTACCGACAACCGGGAAATACATGCCGACTTTATGGTGTATGAAAATGATGTACACCTTATAGAAAACGGGCAAAAAGTTGATTTTACCGTTTCCAACCGTCCGGGCGAGGAATTGAGTGCAACCATTTTTGCCATCGGCAAAGAATTTGAACCCAACACCAGGGCAGTACACATCCATGCACGCCTCGATAAAAATCCGGGCAACCTGATTCCGGGCATGTATGTTTCGGGGCATATCCACACCGATGAAAATAACACCCGAACCCTTCCTAACAATGCTGTGGTTGCCGAAGGAACTAAATCCTATATCTTTATTTTGGATGAATCGGTTGAAGCAGAAGAACACGAGGGGCATGAACATGAAGCAGTAGCAGAAAACGAAGAAGGACACGAAGGACACGACCATGAGGCTGAGGAAAACCATGAGGAACATGAGGGCGAAGCAGGACACGAAGACGAAAATGGGGGTCATGTAATGGCTTTCCGCATGGTAGAAGTAATAACCGGAAAGCAAGACGGTGGCTACACCGAAATAAAGTTGCTCAGTCCCTTAGCTGATGATACTCAAATTGTAATGAACGCAGCATACTATCTGCTGGCCGATATGAAAAAAGAAGAAACAGAACACGAACATTAAAAATCAGGATTATGAAACGAACTTAAATTTTCAGCATTCTAAATTCAAAAACAAGAATGATTAAAATTTATGTGAGTTCCTGAATGGATTCAAATTTTTTAAACATTTAGAAATTAAAAAATTTTAAACAGATGAAAGAAATAAAAGCATTTATACGCCCCAATAAAGTGAATGATATTGTTCACCATTTAAAAGATGCAGGTTTTGAGAACATGACCATTTCATCGGCAGAGGGAACGGGAAAGTTGCAGGATGAAGCCGCATTTGTTTCCCAAAAATTTTCAATTACCGACAGCGAGGTGGCCAAACTTGAACTTGTTGTCAATAAAAACGATGTGGACAAAGTAGTACATATTATTTCGGAGCAGGGCAAAACCTTAAATCCCGGCGATGGTATTATTTATGTTTCGGATGTAAACCAAATTTACCGGGTGAAAGATGGTTTGAAAAATGGAAATTAATTAGATAAATAGCCGTGGCGGCTTCCGGGTTGCCACGGTTTTTATAATTTTAGTGCAATGCAAAAATCACATTACCATATTACAAAAATGGACTGCCCCTCGGAGGAGAACCTAATCCGCATGAAACTGGATGGTGTTGACGGCATCCATCAATTGGAATTTGATATTGAAAACCGTAAGCTTTCCGTCTTGCATTTGGGTAAAAATGAAGAAATCACAAAACAACTGGAAAGCCTGAAGCTGGGTGCAAATCTTATTGAATCTGAGACCATAACTGATGCTGACTTTCAACCGGAAAGCACGGGCAGTCAGTCCAAATTACTATGGACGGTGCTGATTATCAATTTCAGTTTTTTTATTATTGAAATTACTACAGGTTTTATATCCGGCTCAATGGGATTGGTTGCCGATTCGCTTGACATGCTTGCCGATGCTGCTGTTTATGGCTTGAGTTTATGGGCTGTGGGGACAGCGGTTGCCCGTAAAAAGAAAGTAGCAACATTAAGCGGATATTTTCAACTGGCACTGGCAGCTATTGGCTTCATTGAAGTCATCCGAAGGTTTATCGGAGTGGAAGAAATACCTGATTTCAGGATGATGATTGGAATTTCGATATTGGCACTTATAGCCAATTCCGTTTGCCTGTACTTGCTTCAAAAATCAAAAAGCAATGAAGCACACATGAAAGCCAGCATGATTTTCACCTCAAACGATGTGATTATTAATACAGGTGTTATCGTTGCCGGGGTTTTGGTATTGCTTACGCAATCGAAATACCCCGACCTGATTATCGGAGCAATCGTCTTTTTGATTGTGGTAAGGGGAGCTTTCAGGATTTTAAAACTAGGGAAATAAATTTAAAATCTTATGGCACATTCACACGGACATTCACATGCAACAAACAAAAGTTACGGAAAAGCTTTTGCCCTGGGTATTGGATTAAATGTAATCTTTATTGCCGTTGAAATCATTTATGGTTTAATTGCCAACTCATCTGCTCTGCTCGCTGATGCAGGACATAATGCCAGCGATGTGCTCGGCCTTGTTTTTGCATGGACGGCCATTTGGCTTGCATCCATCAAACCGCGGGGCAAATACACCTACGGGCTTCGAAAAACAACCATCCTTGTTTCAATTTTAAATGCCCTTCTGTTGTTTGGTGCGGTAGCTGTTATCGCATGGGATGCCATTGGTAAATTTAAAAACCCTGAACCTGTGGCTGGCAGTCAGGTAATGATTGTTGCCGCCATTGGTGTAGTCATCAACACCTTAACTGCTTTGCTTTTTATGAAAGGCCAGAAAGACGACCTGAACATAAAAGGTGCATTTCTGCACATGGCAGCCGATGCCGGGGTATCGCTGGGTGTTGTTGTGGCAGGTTTGTTAATCAACCTCACCGGAAAACAATGGATTGACCCACTTACAAGTTTTCTTATCATTGCGGTTATCGTTTGGGGAACCTGGCGTTTGTTTACCGATTCAGTCGATTTAGCCTTAGATGCCGTACCCAAACATATTAACCTTGAAAAAGTCAGGGAATTTCTGCTGGCACAAAAAGGAGTGGAAAACATTCACGACCTGCACATTTGGGCAATGAGTACTACAAAGGTGGCATTGACAGCACACCTGATAATACCTGAAGGCATTAATGACAATTTTATAGGCGATTTGCAACATGAACTCGAACACGAGTTTGGTATCAACCATACCACGCTTCAAATCGAAAATAAAAGTATAGAAGAAGATTGTGAAATAGATTGCTAAATCTGGCTTATGGAAATAAAATATAAATCAACAATCACTTGCCCCGACTGCGGATACCAAAAAGAAGAAACAATGCCCGAGGATTCCTGTCAGTTCTTTTATGAATGTGAAAATTGCAAAACCATACTAAAACCAAGGCAGGGAGATTGTTGCGTGTTTTGTTCGTATGGTTCAATTATATGCCCAGTATCCACAAAAAAATAAAACATTACTATTTTTCACTTTCGTAGTTTCTATTTTTCTATATCTTAGCTACGCTATCCGTCAAGGGTATAATTGGAAAATTATGCCCCACATACTCGATTATTGCCTGCAAGCAAGTCCTATTTCGGGGCTTTTAGTTGTTTGCATCCACCAATCACACCGAACACTTTCGGTTTTTAGTGCCAATTCCGGCAAAGTCCACCAAAGCATCTCAATTTTCCAACAAAGCTGGATAATTCAGGCTGATTATACCCTTCAAAATCGGGTCTGCCCTAAAAAGCAATTGAATTATCCTCTGGAAGCACCCAAAAGCATTTCGAACATCCTCAAAAGTCCTGAAAAGGAAGAAAAAGCAGTGTCAAAGCACTTGACAAGCCTGCATTTTCAAGCTTTTTCAGGGCTTTTTGCATTGTATTCACCGCTTTATCCGACCGCTTATGACCTTCCGTAGAACCGTATTGAAGCAGGATTTGGTAAAAAAACTGTACCCGGACAGCATTTCCATTAGAAGTGCCTTGCAGTTACTGCGCAATGAAATCGACCTATGCCCGGAACTAAAGGAACGAATCAGCCGGGCTGGCCACATGCGCAAGCACACCTACAATTTTGAGCAGTTGCGGCTCATACTGGAACACTTTAGCCTCACACCCGAAGATTACAACCAACTATAACAGACGAATGAACTATTTTCAGAACATCACCGACTTGGAACAGGCCAAGCAAAGATACCGCACCTTGGCCAAAGAACTGCACCCGGATAAAGGTGGTTCTGCCCTTCGGTTTCAGCAAATGCAAGAAGAATACAAAACCCTGCTATTGGAACTGCAACGCAAGCAAGTAGCCCCTACCGGACAAAACAATCCCCAGCAATCCGATATTATGGCCGAGCTGGGCAAACTGGCCAAAGTCCTCATTCAGAAACAAGTCCCCCAGCGATACCTGCAAGAGAAAATCAAAAAGAGCCAATCCCCAATAGAAAAAAGTCTGTTCTCCAAACTGGTGGATTTTCTCAATGAACTTGAAATTAAATAGCCACCATCGGTAAAAAATAAACCGCTCAAACCATTACCGCACAAGGCCAGCCAATAACGGCCAAACCCTTACGTGCCTGCTGTTTTAAGTTTGCTTCCCTATGGAATCAAGCACAAAGAAAATAGTAGGCACATTGGCCGTTGTGGCAGCCATCGGAGGCGGTTTCTACCTGTTCACCAAAGGCAAAAAGCTACTGGCCGGGGCAAAGATGAACTTCGCCCTTTTGGGTTTCCGCATCCATAAGCTCACCTTACAGGAAGTCCAGTTTGCAGTAAAGCTCCGCTGTTACAACCCCACCAACGCACCCATTACCCTTGCCATCAATCAGGTGGTGGCCAAATACAAGGGTTCCGACATTGCCTATTCCACCCCCGACATTAAAGGATTGACCATTCCAGCCGGACAAACCAAAGAGCCGGAAATCACCTTTCAAGTGCCTTACCTGAACCTCATGGGTAAAGGCTTGTCAACGGCTGTACTCCAAAACACGCAGCAGCTCAAGGCCGATATGACCTTCACGCTCACCCTCAGTATCAACGGGGAAACCATCACCACCACGCAAAACCTAACAGACGAAAATATGAACGGACTAGCATCGGGACAACTCGGTATTGTTTCCGGCCCACGCAATACAAAAGACGGACGACAGTTCAACCACCTGATAAAACGGGCTGCCGGAGCCAGTACCTTTATCAAGAACGGCAGTGTGCTGGAGACGGTGGAGAGCTGCATCAACATCATTGCCGACCACTACCGGGAAGTCGAGGAACTGGCCGCAAACCTAAAAGCGGATTCGGTAAAAGACACCTGCCGCAACATCTTTAATTTTGCCTACACCTACCTGCAATACCAAAAGGACGAGGACGGAACCGAACAGCTCCGCACACCAGCCCGAAGCTGGTTGGACGGGCAGATTAAGTTCCGGCAACAGGGAAACACAGATTCAGGAATCGACTGCGATGATTACAGCATCTTTTGCGGCTCCATCCTCAAATGTCTGGGCATCCCCTTTAAGTTCCGCATCACCAAGTATGACGGCAAAAGCTACTACCAGCACATCTATGTGATTGTTCCGGCACAGGGCGACAGCGAAGATGAGATTGTCATCGACCCGGTACTTTCCAAGTTCGATTACCAGAAGCCATACAGTTATGAGAAGTCCGACTTCAACATGTCGCCGTTGCAAATGCTCGGTGGCCTTCGTGGCATCAACGGACTGACCGGAACGCTGGGGCTGGGCTTGCCCATTTACGCCCTCTCCGGTCTGGATATGGCTGGCGGACGCATTGCCGATGAAGACCACCCCGAACTCATGGCCATCATATCAGGGGTTGACTTTGATGATGCCATCAACGGGCTTGGCAGTGCCGATGATGCCACACTCAACTACCTGACACGCACCCGTGACTTCCTGTTGAAAAGCAAGGAGAACAAGGGCAAGATGTCACACATCCAGAACCCCGATCAGTTCATCAGCATGATTGACCAAGCCATCAAGTTCTGGAACACCCCTCAGCGTGACCAAGTGCTGGACAAGCTGGCGACCATAGAAGACAAGCTGGCCAAGAGCGGCTTTATCAAATACGATTCGGAGGCCATGCAGGGATTGGCTGAGCTTGACAATTTGGACGAAGAACTGGATGGGTTGAACGGCCAAAGAAGCCTTGGCGGCTTTTTCAAGTCCCTCAAACGCATTGGCAAGAAAGTGGGCAAAGGCATTAAAAAAGGAGCCAAAGCCGTTGCCAAAGTCGGCAAGAAAGTGGTGAAAGCCATCGTTCGCTTTAACCCTTTGTCCATTGCCATTCGCAATGGACTGCTGGCTGCCATGCGCCTGAACATGTTCGGCATTGCCAAGAAGTTGCAATATGCCTTTTTGCCAGATAATCTGGCCGCTAAGCACAACATCGACCCACAAAAGCTGGCCGACTTGAAAAAGCGTTACGCCAAGGTACGAAAGCTCTTCGATGGTTTACAGGGCAAAGAGAAGAACCTTCGCTCGGCCATTTTGAAAGGGGCAAAACAAAAAAGCCCGGACTTTTCGGTGAAAGGGGTTCAAGGCATCGTGGCCGGATTGCAGGGCTTGGAAGCCATTGGCCAGTTGGCCGAATTGGGCAGTCTGGGTGTGGCGGCCACCGCAGCATCGGTGGGTGCAGCAACCGGGGTGCTGGCAAAAATCAAGAGCTGGCTCCAGCCAGTTACCAACATCTTCAAAAAAGCCAAAGAGAAGATTGTCGCCCGTAAGCAAGCCAGACAACAGGCAACGCAGGCACAGCCGCAACCGCAAGCATTGCCGCAACCCCGGAACATCATCGACACCAGCGAGGCATTCACAGAGAACCTCACACCAATAATGCCGATTGTGCCAACGGCCAGTTACACCATCCCCAGCCTTAGCCCGGCAAATGCCAACACACCGTATTTGCCATCGCCCACCCCCACGAATATGGCACGCACGCCCACAGCGGTCAGCCCGACCAAGGGCATCAGCAAGGGAGCCAAAGTGGGCATCGGATTGGGACTGGCCGCACTCATCGGAACCGGGGCTTACTTCATGTTCCGGGACAAGGGCAACAAACCCAAGACCACCACTTCCCCCAAGGAAACACCCAATAAGAAATCGTTGGGGCGCATAGAACTCAGTTAAAACCAGTACTTAAATTTTATAAACATGGCAGTAAGAAAAAAGACTTCGAGAACCCCGACCACTTCGGCACGGGCAACCAAGATTGACTTTATGAAAGCCACCAACAACATTGGAAAACCCGTTGCTGCCATAGCAGGGTTTGCCGTTGGCAAGTATGCTTTGAAAAAGTTATCGAAAAGCCAGACCGTAACCGGGCTGATGGGAACAGATATGAAGGATTACATCCTTCCGGCAGCCGTCACGATGGGCGGTTTGATTGGCACACAGTTCACCAAAAACGAATACATCCAGCTAGGCTTGGTGGGTGCGGCAGGTGCAGGCGTGGAAGCCATCATCAAGAAAGCCACCGGGAAGACCATCCTGCAAGGATTGGAGGGCTTAATCGGTGACGATGAAACCCCCGACTTTGAGGATATGAGCGGCCTTCGTGCCTTGAATCCGGTCACCCAAGCACTTCCGGCAGCCGATATTGACATCGAGCGGGAAATCCAACGCTCGGTATCGGGTGCAGCAGACTTCTCCATGTCGGACGAACCCATTGGAAACATCACCACCGATTATTCCATGTCGGATGACCCCATCGGAAATATGGACTATTCGGATGATGTGGTTGGCTCACTGGCCAAAATCAATCCCGACAGCATGGACTTCGACATCTTTTCGGGCGACATGATGGAATCCTGAAGCCTTGGGGCAAAGCAATTCAATACAGTAACTCAATTTTTAAACACAAAAAAAAGTAAAAATCATGGCAGACATTAATGAGCAGAATGATTTGTACCCTTCAATGGAAGAAATTGAAGGTTTGGAAATAGCGATTCTCAACAAGGAAGAGGACGCTTTGGAGAGGGATGAAGACCAAGACGATGCCGTTGAAGGCATTGGTGACTTGGGACGTGCAAGGCGCAAACAAAAACGTCAGGTGCGCAGGGTCAAGCGCAGCGTGAGCCGCAAGAATGCGGTGAAGCGTTCCTATAATGCCGGGGCAAAAAGCACCGCAGTCAAAACAGGTTTGACCCGTGACTTGACCTCCAAAGGCCAGTTTGAGTTGCGCCGCCAGCAGTTGCCCCCTGAAATCCAGAAGGCCTTGAAGGATGCCCGGATGCAGACGGTGGATGCCGCCATCTACACCATTAAGAGCATCAAAGACCGCTCGGACATCGACCTGATGGAGGCATCGGACGACAAGAAGACAGGCCGCACCAACCTGAACCGGGCGCAGTTGGATTCGGGAAAGTATTTCCTGTTGACCGACATCGTGCTGGAATACGCACACGGCTCATCGGAAGACGACAACGACCCGGCTGATTACTCTTTCGGACAGTTCGCCTTCCCTCCGCAGATGATTAACGGAACCTTTGAGATGACTTTGGGAACCAAGGTTATTCTGCCCGAAATCTCCTGTGCCGTGTTCGATGACAGCGACACCAACAAGCGCAAGTTCCTTTACAAGCTGGCCAACCCCAAATGGTTGAAGCCCTCGATGGACATCACGCCCAAGCTGAACATGCCCAAGGCGGTGACCGGGGACAAGGTGTTTAATCCGGCGGTAAAGATTACCCTGTTGGGAACCATGACCGAGAAAGCGTAGAACCATCCTGTTTGCCGTCAGAACCAAGAGCAAAACCATACTAAACTTTGGCTCTGTGATGACCGCAAACGATGCGTCCATAAATCTTCAGGGACGGTGATTAAAGCCGTCCCTTTTTTCTAAAACCAATTCAAGCAATGGAAACAAAAGAGATAAAAACGCCCAGCCCCATCAAGAAGCTTCAGGTCATCAAGTTTGAGGTGAAAAAAGGCCAGACCTATGAGTTTAACGGCAACACCAAGACCGAACACGACCGCATCAAAGGCATCTTCCTTCGTCTTTCCAACCCCAATGCTTTGCAGGGCGCCACGCTCCGGGTATGGATTGATGATACCGAGATTATCCCTGACGATACCGAAGTCGCCCTGCTGCACCACAACGATGACCTCTCCATTCAGGATGTGGCCTTTCCCTTGGATGAGAAAGCCAAGAACAGCCCGGTTCGCATCATCTACAAAGACGACAGTGCCAACCTTGCCGTGGCCGACAGCTACCACGTTAGGGCTTACCTGCTGGCCGAAGTAAGCAAGAAGTAACCTTTCAATCCCCTCCAAGAAATGAAACGATACTTTGTCATCACCCACCAGTCGCAGCACAACGGCCATTTGAACGTGCAGGACTTACTCCCTGCATCGTGCAAACTCATTACCGGGGTGACGGTCGTTGCCACGGTGAAGCAAGCCGGAGAGATGGAAGACACCACCCGTGAATTGGTCTTTCCACAGGCGTTGATTACCAACCTGACCAAACTGGACGGCATTGCCGGGCTGTTCTATTCCTACCTGCGCACCCGCTCCAGTGAAGCGGAAAGCCGTGAGTATTTTGATGCTTCCATCTTACCTGAGATTACCAGCGTGTTGGCTCAAAACATCCTGTACACCTGTTTGGATGCCACTCAACAACAACAGTTGACCGACAACCTTTCGCAGCTCTTTCTGTCCGGGTTTGCCGATTACCTCTACAACGAAGTGGGGCTTTACGAGAAAGGCAAAGGCATGAGCAATACGGACTTTGCCGATTTCATAGCCCAGCACATTTTGATGTTTGCCTACCTGAAAAAGGAAGAGGTTTTCTTTCATACCAAACAGGCATACAAGCAACCCGAACCATACGAGTGTGGCAACATCAGTCTTTTAATCAACGGGAACAGCTTTTTGCTCCGGGATTACATGTTGACGGCCAACCGCAAGGTGCGCAACCTCAAAAAGGAGATTATCCCTTTCCACGAGCCTCTGGAGGTGAACTCCAATATCCACACGGTTTTTAAAAGCAACAAAAACAGCGATGGCAGCACCCTGACCATTAGAATCTATATCGAATATGAACACAAGTGAGTTACTCCATACCATCGCCAAAGACCGCATTGCCGGGCTGAGAACCATCGACAGCTACCAGCTAAAGCCTGTGGTGGTCAATGTAACCAAGGCCGACCAGACCATCGACCTGAAAAACGACATGTGGATTCTCAACACCCAAAGGATTCCGGCATCCATCACCGGGCTGGAGCTGGTCAGCAGCGACAACGTGTTCACGGCCACCCCCGATGAATACGAGTTCATGGATGAGTACCGCTATCAGGTTTTTACCGATTACATCGACATTAGAACCGAAACGGATGAGTTCAAGCCCTTCCGGTTGGAATTTGTAAAGATTATCCCTCACCGCAATTGATTAAGCTATGTTAGATTACAGAGAACAGATAAGCAGCATATACAACTTTTTAAAGCGTTCGGAAGCCGAACAGAAGTACCCTTACGCTTACGAGATAGTCCTTTTAACGGGCATTGATGAGACCGCCCTGACCTCACGCACTTCCGGCAGCAGCAAGTTCAATCAGGACATTGAAAATGCCGTGGAAAAAGCCAAACAGGCTCACGGGATGCTCCGGGTGGACGTGTATGGCGGCAAAAGCCCCAATGCCCGGAAACTCAACACCTACACGGTCAATGTAAGCGGCTTATTGAACCCACCCAAACCAAGTTTGGAGAAGGAAGAAATCCAGAGCCTCATTAAAGCAGAAATCAGCCAGATACCCAAACCACAAAGCGGGTTGGGTGACTTGAACAGCCTATTGGGCATGTTCACCGGGAACAGCGAAGGTTTGCAGGGCATTGAAGGGTTGTTTGGCCTTTTCAATACCATATCGGGCAACAACAAGGAGATGGACAGAATCAGCTACCAAAAGCAGTTGGACGACTTCAAGTTCGAGACCCGGTTCAACACCCTTCAGGAACGCTACGAACAGCTCCGAAGCGAGAATGCCGAACTACGAGTGGAGAAAGAACGCTTCCTGAACGAGAACAAGGAGCTGAAAAGCGAAAAGATAGACCTTGAAAACCGTCTGGCCGGATACGCCCCCAACGAAATCATGAAGCGTGTGGCCATTGGTGCGGTGGCAACCCTTGGCGGACGGCTTCTGAGCAACAGTCCCAAAACGGCAGAACTCCTTGGACTGACGGCCAACGAACTCAAAGGGGCATTGGGCTTTGTGGATGAGCCAACCGACAACACGGGTATGTCACAGACCAATGTGGAAATAAGCGAGATAGGCGCACCCCAATCACCGGAGGACAAGAAGAAAGCCGAAATCATCAAGAACCTTTCCGATGCCCTCTCTACATGGGAATTACAGGACGTGGCCAAGATAGCCAACATCGTGGGCTTGTGCCTCGACCGGGCTGAACTCATCAACAAAACGCTGGCCTTTTTGAGCCAATCCATCAAGGGAACCCCGGCAGGCGAACCCGAACAGGTGGAACTGGAGAGCGAGGAACTGGACAACTAAAAACCCAAGGATATGAAACGAGCCATGAGCAACCCTTGCTCACACAGGAGGAAGATTATTGGCGAGTTCCATCTGGCCGATAAAAATCAAATTACAAACAGATGAAAAAATTCAAAGTAGCCATCACCATCGAAGCCGAAACGCCCGAAACGGTTCAAAAAGTAGGCAACCTCATTCAAAATGCCGTCAACAAGGTGGAGCAAAAGGACATCATCCGACTGCTGGAGAAGGTGTCACAGAATCCGGGCATTGTTAAAACCGCCTTAAAGTTCATCTAATGGATGCAGCGCAAGCAAATAAGGCGGCCATGATAACCACTGGCATCAAAATCGGTGTCCCGGTGGTGGCCATTGGTGTGGGCATTTACCTTATCCGCAGGGCTATCAAAAAGAGAAGCAACCCGGACGGGACTTCCTCACGGGTAGCCCCATCGCTAAAGGATACGGTCATCGAAACGAAAAACCTGACCATCACCCCATCCGATGCCGCCCTGTTTGCCAACACCCTCTATGGAGCCATGCTGGACTTTGGAACGGATGAGAAGACCATTTACAGCACCATCGACAAAATAGCCACCAAGGATGACATGCTGCTGGTGATAAAAGCCTTTGGCATGAAGCAATACCTCTGGGGAACCCGTGCGGCATTCATTGGTCAGGATTACAATCTGGTCGGCTGGCTGCGCTTTGAGTTAAGCGAGGGCGAGCTGGCCAAAATCAAACCCAAGTTCGACCAGTGGGGTATTCCGCTATAAACACCGATACAACTATGGACAAGAAGCACAAGAAGATATTATTTATTTCGGGAGGGGTGTTGACCACCGGGGCAATAGTGACCACCGTTTTGCTGATTCGAAGACGAAACAAGCGCAAACGTGGGCTATTGCCCCCAAGTGGTTCCGATACACGGCCAGCCAATATCCTGACCACCAACAGCAACACCTTGCCGTCCAATTTCCGCAACTGGAACGGTGGCAGTGATTACCTGTCTTCGGCTCCAAGGGGCATCCGCAACAACAATCCGGGCAACCTGATTTTCACCAACATCAACTGGACGGGCAAACTGCCCAAAGAGCAGAACAAGGACAGGCGTTTCGAGATGTTTATCGCCCCTGAATATGGTATCCGTGCCATGATTAAAGACCTGAAAAACGACATCGAAAAGGGTAAGAACACGGTTCCGGCATTGATGACCGAATACGCCCCCCGGTTTGAGAACAACACGGATGCTTACATCCAGATGGTATGCAAGGATTTAAAGGTCAGTGCCACGGCCAAGCTGTTGCCGACCAAGAATACCCTGCGGCTATTGGTTCACTCCATCAGCCGGGTCGAAAACGGGGGCAATTTCATCACCAACGAGCTTTTTGACAAGGCTTATGCAATGATTTGAATTAGAGTATTAACGATTTATCACGACATAAATGGCAACAATAAAGATGTTCAGTGGAGACACGCCTCCACTCTTAAAGCAAGGAGAATGGGCTAGTGACGGCAACTATGCGTATCTGGGGATGGAAAACGGGGAATACAAGGTCTTTCAGGGTGTGTTCGACATGGCCAAAGACCAGAAGGTGACTGGCTTTAAATACAGTCTGGATGAAAAAGCCATCATCATCCCCAAAGGCACGCCCTTTTCAAAGCTCCAGCGATTGTTCAACACCCTGCCCAAAGCCTTGAAGTACCACACCAACGAAAAGGCCAGCATCGACATCATGTTTGAAAACGGAACCTACGTCAACGACTTGGGGACTTGGCTGGTGTTGCGTGACTTCTCTTACCAAATCAACATCAAATCGCTTACCAACAAGATGGACGGCACAGTTGGTTCTTACGTCAAGCCTGTGGTTTTCCAAAGCGATAAGGCCATCGAGGTGTACAACAGTGCCGTCAACTTTGCGGACATACGCTTTGAGTATTTTGATGCGGTCAGCGGTGCAGTGGCCTTCCTGAACAGCACCATCAATATTGACGATTGCTGTTTTGATGCCAAGGTTAACCAGTGTTGTGCCTTAGACCGGGGTTACAACAAGATTGTGTTTTCGGATACCTACTTCAAGATGAACCGGGACGTTCAGGATTCCATTTTGGACAAGGCTTCCGTGGGTTCGTTCATCAACATTGCCAGAAGTAAGTCGGCAGCGGAGTTCCGTCCAAAGACCATTGTGAAATCCCTCAGCGGTGGGATGATTATTGCCGGGAACGTGGAAGACCTTTTGATTGCTGAGAAAAGCCCGGTGTATATGCCCAATGGCGGTGTGGAGATTCACGGTGGATTTGTCACCAACCCCAATGGCAACATCGACATTGCCGTACCTACCAAGCTTTCACAGTTGGAAAACGACCTGAACCTGACCAACGATTACACCCGGCTGGAAAACAGGCCCACTACCATCACCCCGGAACAGGCAACAGCCATCGAAGCCTCAAAAAGCAAAAACAGCTATCCACAAGCTGATGCGCAAAAATTGGCAGGCATTGAAGCCAATGCCACCGTTGGAGCCGATTGGAACACCAATGTGCAAAACAAACCTGTCACCATCACGCCTGAACAAGCAGCGGCCATTGAAGCCAATACCGCAAAAAAGAGTTACCCGGAGGCTGACAAGCAAAAACTGGCAGGGATTGAAGCAAATGCCACCGTTGGAGCGGACTGGAACACCAATGTGCAGAACAAACCTGTCACTATTTCACCCGAACAGGCCGCAGCCATTGAAGCCAACACGGCCAAAAGAAACTACCCGGAAGTCGATGAGCAGAAACTGGCCGGAATCGAGGCCAATGCCACCGTTGGAGCGGACTGGAACACCAACGTGCAGAACAAACCTGTCACCATTTCACCTGAACAGGCCGCTGCCATCGAGACCAACACGGCCAAACGAAACTACCCGGAAGGGGACGAACAAAAACTGGCCGGGATTGAAGCCAATGCCACCGTGGGAGCCGACTGGAACACCAATGTGCAGAACAAACCTGTTACTATTTCACCCGAACAGGCCGCAGCCATTGAAACCAACACGGCCAAAAGAAACTACCCGGAAGCTGACGAGCAAAAGCTGGCAGGGATTGAAGCCAATGCCACCGTGGGAGCTGACTGGAATACCAATGTCCAGAACAAACCAGTCACCATCACCCCGGAACAGGCGGCAGCCATCGAGACCAACACGGCCAAACGAAACTACCCGGAAACGGACGAACAAAAGCTGGCCGGAATTGAAGCCAATGCCACCGTGGGAGCCGATTGGAACACCAACGTGCAAAACAAGCCCGTTACCATTTCACCCGAACAGGCCGAGGCCATCGAGACCAACAGCCAAAAACGAAGCTATCCACAAGCAGACCAAGAAAAACTGGCCGGAATTGAGGAAGATGCAACCGCAGGAGCTGACTGGAATACCAACGTCCAGAACAAACCCGTGACCATCACCCCGGAACAGGCCGCAGCCATTGAGGCGAACACTTTAAAGAACAGCTATCCGCAAGATGACAGGGAGAAGCTTGTCAGCATTGAGCGCAACGCCACCGTTGGGGCAGATTGGAACCAGAACCTTCAGAACATCCCCGATTTTCTGAAAAAGTTCATCCAGATATATGCCGACACTGGCTTTTTTGCCGGGGAAGATTGGGAAGCCAAACTCACCGAGATTCTCAATTTCCAAATCAACTTCATGAAAAACTTCGTGGATGCCGATGTGCAAAGCCTTTCGGTCAACATTGCCGGGAACAACCTGAAGCTGACATTCAAGGATGAAACGGATAAAACGATTACCCTTCAATAAGATTTGAATGGATAAAAATGGCTACATATCCAAGGTTCGGGAAGAACTAAAAGCAGGCCACAGGCATTCCAAGACCACCATTGAAAGCCTTGCCAAGGGGTTTGGTATCACCAACAAAAACTTGGTTAAGGAGTTCACTGAGCTGGCCATTGTGCTGAATGCCCGTGAGATTGCTCACGACAGCTCCCTTACCACCTATGAGAAGTATCTGGATATTGTAGCCCTTTACCAATCACAAGTCAACCTCTCCATGCGCACCAGCATGAGCGTGCTGATGCAGCAATATTCCACGCCTGCACCCATTTCGTTACTGGCTTCCAGCTATGTATTGAAACAAGATGGGCTGAGTGGCTACAAGGCGTTTAAGAACATTGTCAAGGGCGACAAAAACGCCAAGATAGTAGGCAATGCCCATTTGCAACCGGAGCGCAGCCATCAGGAACCACTCTATCTGGAGCCATCGGCAGGAAACGGATTGTTGACCATAGCCTTGCCCTATCACCAGACCTATGTGAACGAGCTGGATGATGTGCGCTTGAGCAATCTACAAGACCAGCCTTTTGCCACGGTCAGCAGTTGGGATGCTTTACAACCTCCCTATGCTTTTCGTCAGAAGTTTGATGGTGTGGTGACCAATCCGCCTTTTGGTGCATTATCTGAACCCATCCTGTTTGGCAACTTCCGGATTAAGCGGATGGAACATGCCATGTGTCTGGCCGCTTTGCGCTGCATGAAGGACGATGGCCGTGCCGCCATCATCATCGGTGGCCACACCACTTGGGACGAGCAGGGACGGGTGACAGCCGGGCATAACCGCATTTTCCTGAACTACCTCTACCATTTTTACAATGTGGATGACATCATTCCCATCAACGGTAAAAAGCTCTATTCCCGTCAGGGGACTTCCATCAACACCAGATTGATTCTTATCAACGGGGCAAAAGACAAACCCGAAGGGGCAGCACCACTTGTAAAGACGCATGGCAATGCGTCTCTAAAAACCGTGGTCAACACCCACGAGGAACTATGGGAACGGGTGGGCTTGGACAAATCAACCAGCAACGACATGACAAAAATGAAACTTCGGGCAAAGGCCATCCTGCTCAAACAGAAACAGCAATCCTTGGGCGGTCTCCGTGCCAGAAAAGATGAGTTCTGGACAGAGGTTAAAGGCGACATCATCCTAGTGAAGAAGCTCCCCAACGGGATGATTGAATACGATGATTTCTTCAAAGGAAAGGTTCGGAACATTCGCATGAAAAGCGAGCTGTTCAAGCGCAAGGCCGATGCCACCAAATATTTTAAACACTCCTAAGCTATGAAGTCGAATATTTTATTTCAAAAGCAAAGCATTACCATCAAATTCAACCAAAAGCCACCCCGACATGTTGGCTCCCGGTTGGTTGAATTGGGCTTTTCGACCAAGGACAACAAGAGCTTTGTCCGCTCCAAGAAGTTGGCGCAAAACGAACATGAATACCTGCAAGGGATGCTTGGTCACAAAGGGTTGGGCATGGCCTATATCCCGGCAGCCGAAAAAGGGTTTATTCTCGATACCACCGTACCTGACAGCATGGGACATGAGATGCACATTGCCATCCGTAAAATCAAAAAGAGCATCGGTCAGCCGCTATTCGATTACGTAGCCGGAAAGTTGGATTATTCCAATGATGAGCTGGTAAAGGCATTGAGTTGTGAGCAGATTGATGCGGTTTCACTGGCTATCTACAATATTGAAAAACGCCATCAGGGTATCATCGTGGGCGACCAGACCGGGATTGGCAAAGGCAGAACCGCAGCCGCCCTCATCCGCTATGGCGTGAAACAAGGCTTGCAGCCAGTGTTCCTTTCCGAAAAGCCCAACCTGTTTACGGATTTGTACCGTGACCTCTCCGACATTGGCAGCTCCGCCCTTGTGCCGTTCATCGTGAATGCCAAGGAGAGCAAGACCAACATCATGGACAAAAGCGGTGAAGTGGTCTATTCAGCACCGGAAAAGCCCACACAGGACAGAATCATCAACAACCAGAACGTGCCGGGCAGTTACAACTTTGTGTGTGCCACCTACTCGCAGTTCAACCAGCCCAAGAAGCCAGCCAAACAGCAGTTTTTGAGTGCCGTTTCCGGTGGTAACATCATCATTATGGACGAAGCGCACAACGCTTCGGGCAGCTCCAATACAGGTGAGTTTATGCAGGACGTGCTGCGCCAAACTAAAGGCGTGTGTTTCCTGTCGGCCACCTTTGCCAAGCGGCCTGACAACATGCCCATCTATGCGCAAAAGACCTCCATGAGCGATGCCAACATGACCAGCGAGGATTTGGTGGAAGCAATCACCAAGGGCGGTGTGGCCTTACAAGAGATATTGGCCGCACAATTGGTTTCAGAAGGTCAAATGATTCGCAGGGAACGCTCCTTTGAAGGTGTGGAAGTCAACTACATTGAGCTGAAAGAGAAAGCCGCCCAGCAAGCCGATACCGCAGATAAGATAACTTCCATCATCCGGGACATCATCGGCTTTCAGGAAAAGTACATCAACAAACAGGTGGAGCAGCTCGATAAGATTGCCGCAGCCGAAAGCAAGGAAGTGGAAACACGCAAAGGAACCGAGAAAGCCGGGGTTGACAACATCCCCTATTTCTCCAAGGTGTTCAACGTGATTAACCAGCTCCTTTTCAGTCTCAATGCCGAAGATGTGGCCGAACATGCCATCAAGCGGTTGAAGGAAGGCAAAAAGCCAGTGATTGCCTTTGCCTCCACAATGGGCAGTTTCTTGGAGGACATGGCCAAGCCGGATGACATTATTAACGGTGATTTCTCCATTGTGCTGGAGAAAGGTCTGGACAGTGTGCTTCGCTACACCGAAAAGGACATTGACGGCCAGAGCGAAGGCAAGACATTCAACATCTCCGACCTTTCGGAAGATGCCCAATTTGCTTACCGGGATATTCTCAAACGCATTGAGAAAGCATCTACAGGAATTACCATCAGTCCATTGGATTTGATTATCCAGAAAATTCGTGAAGCCGGGTATTCAGTTGGTGAGGTGACCGGGCGCAAGCTTTGTGTGCAGTACAACTCCACAAAGAAAGGCAATACCACTGCCTTAGTGTTGAACCGCAAAAAGGAAAACACGGCCAGCCTATTCCGCCAGTTTAACGACAACGAAATCGACTGTTTGCTCATCAACCAATCCGGTTCCACCGGGGCATCGGCTCATGCCATTGTCACCGACAAGGTTCCGGCAGAAAAGGTCAAGCAACGGGTGATGATAATCCTCCAGCCGGAGCTGAACATCAATACCGAAATACAGAAGCGTGGCCGCATCAACCGCACCGGGCAAATCATGAAGCCGATTTACGACTACATCATCTCATCCATCCCGGCACAGAAGCGGTTTATGATGATGCTCAAAAAGAAGCTCAAATCACTGGACGCTAACACCACCTCCAACCAGAAAAACAGCAAGTCGCAACTGGAATCGGATGACTTCCTGAATAAGTACGGAGACAAGGTAGTCCGCCAGTACATGCTGGAAAACCCGGAGCTGAACAAAGCCTTGGACAACCCCTTGAAATTTGAAGGCAAGGACGGTGATGAAACGCCATCCGAAGGCGATGCTTCCAAAGTGACCGGGCGTGTGGCCGTGTTGTCGGTGAAGGAACAGGAGAAGTTTTACGGAGAGGTGATTGAGCGGTACAACGACTATGTGGAGTACCTCAAACAATCTGGCGAGTATGACCTTGAGGTGGAAGTCTTAGACCTGAAAGCAGAGACTTTAGACCGCAGAGTGGTGATTGCCGGGAAAGGTGGCCGTTCGGTATTTGGGAACGATACCTTTCTGGAAAAATGCGAGTGCAATGTTTTAAAGAAACCTTATGGCAAAGCAGAACTGGAAAAGCTCATCCAGAAACATCTGGAAGGAAAAGACACCGATGCCATAGCTGAAGAAATCATCCAAGGCCACGAAAAGCATCTTCAGGCCAAACTCAACGAGGACTTAAAGGAAATTGAGACCAAATACAAGGAGCTGGTTGCGGATATTGTCAATGAAAAGTCGTTCCAGAAGATTCCGGTATTTGACAAGGCCGCCCAGAACGCATACTTGGCCGAACGCACCGAGGAACTTGAAACGGCCAAACAGGAAGCCATTTCCCGGACACATACCCAGAGCGAGAACCGCAAAAACTATCTCAATAGCTTCTTTCGTTTCTTTCGCACCGGGCATGGTTATTTCTACCCGGCATTGAGTTTTGAGGCCGACAGTAGCGACAATTCCTATTGCATCTTCCTAGGCTTCGACATCAATCCCAAACGCAAAAACCCGTATGCACCGTCAGCGGTGAAGCTTCGCTTTGCCATTGCCGACAGCCGTAAATACATTGTCCTTCCGGCTTCGGGTGACACGGCCAAGGAGATTGAGCGCATTCAGGCCAGAAGTTTTCAGCTCACTACCTCCCAAAAGGAAAACCTGATTAACCGTTGGGACGAAGCCATCAAAGCCTACACCTCTGACCGACAAATCCGCTACATAGTTACAGGCAACATCCTGCAAGGTTCGGCTGATTTTTCCGGCAAACTGGTGAGCTATACCACCAAGGGCAAAGGTGTTCAAAAAGGCATCCTGATGAGTGAGGCATGGTCGCCCGACAATGGCGACAGCAAGGCCAATGCTTATGTGGTGGCTCCCATTGCCAAGCTGCAAAAGCACATCATGAGCCTTCGCAGCGGTGCGACCATCAACACCGAGAACAAAATAAGCATCGTGCGCCATTACGATGGGAACTTCCAAGTAATCATGCCCAAGACCAAGAGCCACATTCCCATCTACACCGACAAGGATGTGGTAAAGCTTCTGGTCAATAACCGGGACGGCTTTGAAATGGTCTCCGGCAACATGAAAGCTTCGGTGACGGAAAGCAACATGCCCAAGCTGTTGCAAATCTTTGGGGAACGGTTCAGCCTTTCGGTGAAGATTCCCCGGCATTACTTCGATGAATACCTTGAAAAGGATTCAACCCGAACTGACACCGTGGACAGCCTGACTAAGGAGGCGATGGAACTATTCGAGCTGGATAAAAAGGAGTTTCCTGAGCGGCTGGCCAAGCAAAAGCAGGGTTTTCAGAAAAGCAAAGCGGACAACGAGGATAAGACCAAAGCATTAAAGTTGGTCAAGCTCAGGGCTAAAGCCATCCTGATTCTACAAAAGCAGATGCGCAACGTGGCCGGATTGGGTTCCCATCCTAAAATCAAGACCATCCTATGAGCAAGGCAAAGAAGATTCAGCTCCGCACTGACCGCTTTCCTGAACTTCGTGGCCTGCCTGCCGCTTTGGTAGGTATTGACGATGAAGTGGAAAAAGCCTTACAGGAGAAGCAAAAGAACCGTCAATACAAGGATGCCGGAAAACGGGTGCATGGCTCACGTAAGGAGCAGGCCATGTACAGCAAGCTTATCAGCTCCAGCGACCTGCAAAGCATCGAACAGGACGAGGCCACGGCTATCGAGCTGGTGAAAAAAGACAAGGTTTTCCCAAAGGTTGACCCACAACTGGAAAAGGAAAACGGTACGGATTCAGGGTGCGCTTTCCTGAAGGTAAAGCTTCGTCAGGCATTCCCGGCCACACCCCATGCCAACACCAAGCTGGCACGGGAGCAATACGTGAAAATGGCTGAGGCTTTCAATACCGTCTTCAACGAGGCCGTGACCATTGAAGACTTAAAGAAGCTCTTGCCCATCGCTACCGATGGGCAAATCGTACCTAATACAGACTTCGGGATGCTGTTCGGAAAGCAGCTCCGAAATCTGGTATTCGTGCTATATGGCTATGGCAACGGTGTGGGTGCAGCCAAGCAAACGTTGATTGATGCACGCAGGTATTCAGGCATTTCCAGAGAGAGAGCCTTGCCGCACTACAACAACCTAAAAGCCTATTACGACCGGATTATCGAACGCCAGCAACATTGCATTGATTCGGCCAAGCAGATAATCTCCGAGGCAGACATGAGGCAGCACCGGACAAATGACCTGACCTTTCGGGGCGGTATGCTCAGTAGTGTTCGCACCGTGGAGCAGTACGTCCAGTATGTCACGCAGGTGTGTACCCGGTTTATTGGCGACCACCAAAAGGAGTTCAACCAGAAAAAAGAAGAGTTCCCCAACAAGGAATTTGAACCGGACTGGTCATGGGCGAACATCAAGAAAACAGCAACCACCCAAAGCAGCTCCAAGCCCAAGATGGAGGCCGTACCCTTGGCCTACATCAAGCGCACAGGGGGATTCTTGATTGAGGAAGCGGATGAAAAGACGGTCATCGAAAAGCTGCATTTCAAATCGCTCACATTGGGCAACTATGTGAAGGACAATGAAGCGCAGGAACATATCCGTCATTTTGTGGCTGCCATCGTGGATTTGTGCGAAGTGTTGGACATCAACCTCTCCATCAATGAAAAACTTGCCATTGCCTTCGGGGCTTTTGGCCGGGGCGGTAAAGCGATGGCCACTTATCACCCCACACGCCAGCTCATCAACCTGACCAAGCGCAACGGGGATGGTTCGGTAGCCCACGAATGGGGGCATTTCTTCGACCATTATCTGAATGGTTTTGCATTGACCAAACCAGCCTTGCGCTCCGAGCAGTATTTAGACCTGTTAATGGATAAGTTTGGCAGCAGGCGCAAATACCTGACCAGTTCACGCTCCTCTATGAGCTGGGATTATTTCATCAGTGAGATGGAGTACAACCTGAAAAACCATATCCCGGACAGCCCCCTGCTTAAAAGCATGGCCGGAATGGTAGCCATGCTTCGCTTTGGGTATTACCACATCGAGGGGACGATGGTCAGCTACCATCAGGACGACATCAAAGGCAAAAAGCCAACTGACAGTTTCCTGTATTACCATTCAAAGCTGCAAGGTTCCTATTGGAGCAACATCGCCGAAATGTTTGCCCGGAGCTTTGAGTGTTATGTGGCCGATAAGCTCAAAGAGCAAGGCCGGGTGAACAACTATCTTGTTTCGGGAAGCTTATTTGGCTTCCCGGTCTATCCGCAAGGCAAGGAACGGGCGTGCATCAACAAATGCTTCGACCACCTGATAGCTTCCATGAAAAGTCATCTCTCCGTCAAATCCTTTACCCCATTCACCACCCAACGAGCCGATGAGTACATCGACCTAAACCAAGAGGGAAAGGTCAATAAAGGGGTGATTGTCGGTAAAGAGCGCAAGCTGAAGCTGGCCAAAATACGGGCTAAGGCCATTATCATCAAGCAAAAACAAGCCCTTTCCAAGGGCAGCGAATAATATACAAACGTGTTAGAACTTAATATCATACAGCATGAAACTGACAATAACCAATTACAAGGAAGCCACAAAGAATATTGATTTCAAGAAACTGCCCGAAGCCGCTCAGGAAGCGCACAAGGAGTTCAGCTCCTTTGCCGAGTTCTACAACGATGACAAGGACATCAAGGAGATGCTGGATAACCACTTCCGCATTGTGGAACCCTTTCTGAAAGATGCACCCAAGAAGGCTTCGGACAAGAAGAAATCCACGGCTTCCAAAAAGTCGCCAAAGAAAGCCTCTCAAAAGTCTGAAAGCAAGAAGACGGCTTCCAAGTCACGCCAGAAAAAGACTGCAACCCGGAAAGCGACAGCCCGGAAGAAGGCCGCACCCAAACAAATCAAGCGCAAGCCTAATGAGGTAGCGTTAATGCCTTTGGAGATAAAAATCATCAAACGCTATCTGTCCATGCACGGGCAAAAGGTCTCCGAACGGCAGGTGTCGCTTCTTTACAAGGTCATCCAGAAGGCGGCCACCGAAAAGACCATTCGCAAAACCAGCAAGTATGCCGATGAAATCAGCAAGATTGGAAACGACCTTGCCAGCACTTACAAACAGATGGGTTCGTCCTGCACCTTTGAGATTCCGGATGCTTTGCACAGCAAGCTGAAAAACATTGTGGACAGCTACGGTGTCAGTCCGGCCATTGCCCTTATCAAGCGGTTCATCAACCTGTATGGCAACATCACCATCCAAAAGGCGCAACGCCTGTTGGCCAGCATCAAGAATGCCAAGAAAAGCGGTAAGGTCAGCTCCGGAGACAATGCCTATGAACGGGTCAACCAAGTGCAGAAACATCTGGAGGACTACCTTGACAGCGACAAACTGTTGGTGACCAATATCCAACTAAACGGCCTGAAAGGAGTTGCCGGAGTGGGAAAGTAAAAGCCACTTCTACCAAGCCCTTGCGTAGGGGTGGCAATGATTTACAGGGGTTAACAGGAACCACAAGTCATGTGGTTTCTCCGGGACAGGTGGTATCGGCTGACCAATTGGCGAAAATGAAGTTCTCCACCTTCGCCATTGGTGGAAAGTTCGGCAAGCTGTTGGGCAAACCATACAAGCCTTTTTACCTGATGATTTACGGCAACCGCTTTAACGGGAAAAGCTCCGTGGCCATGCTCTTGGCCGATGAGCTGGTCAAAGGCGGGTTGAATGCTTTGTATGTCTCCAACGAGGAAGGTGTGAAAGGCTCACTTCAGGAAAAGTTGTTGCGCTTAAAAATCGGCAGTCCCATTCATTTTGTGGAGGACTACAACCCCAAGCAGTTCCGGGGTTATGATGCCGTGTTTCTCGACAGTACCCAGACCGTAGGCATGAAGCCCGATGAGTTCAAAGCACTCAAAAAGCAGTACCCGGATACGTCCTTCATATTGGTGTTCAAAGCGAACCGGGACGGCAGCTCCAAGGGTGGCAGCGATTGGGAACATGATGTGGATGCCATCATGCACATCGAGAACCAGAGTGCCACGATGGAAAAGAACCGCTTTCCGGGCGGCAGTACCGAAACCATTAAAATGTTTTAGTCATGGAGGAAGTAGCCGTCAAACTGTTTTGGGTGACCGTGGGAACCACCGGGTCGTTGGTGGTGGGTGTTGTCTCCTTTCTTATACGGAATGCCATTTCAAAGAATGCCACCAAGGAAAATGTGAATGCCAAGACCGATTTACTGGAGAAGGACATTTCGCACCTGACCAAAGAGATGGATGCTTGTGAGACCAAGTTTGCCATCCTGCACAAACGCATATCCGATTTACGGGACAGCTCCAAGGAGATTTACGTCAGCAAGGAGCTGTTCCACCAAACCATTAAGCAGCTCAATGAGAAGCTGGATACCATCTTAAAATTCGTAGAGAAATAATGAGACTATTTGGAAAACTAACCAATGCCGGGGTGACAGAAACCCTCAAAGAAGGCACGAAACTCATTGATGAGATATTCACCACGCAGGAAGAAAAGCTTCAGGGAAAAATGGAGCTTTTCAAAATGGCGGTTGCCGACAGGGATTCTGCCAGAAGCATGTATGCACAGGATAGCTGGCTGCAAAAAGCATTTGCCATCTTCTTTCTTTTGTCATGGTGTGGCCTGACTTTTATAATGCTCAACTACTTTGTTTTTCGGAATATCAAGCTTGATGATTGGCAAATAGCTTTTGTGAGCAGTATCAATGGAGGTATTTCAACGAAGTTAAGCACCATCATCGACTTCCTTTTTGGAGGGGCAATTTCCGGAGTAAACCAAGTAAACCTTAAACCTAAACGTAAGAATGAACCTTCCAAATTTGAGTAGTCTCAAATTTGGAAGCTCTTTCTGACCAATAAAAAATTAACATGAATCAGAAAAAAAAGACATTTGATGAATTGTTTGATACCGTAATCCGCCATGAAGGATATTATGCCAATGTAACCGGAGATAAAGGTGGCGAAACCTACATGGGTATCGCCCGAAATTTACACCCAGAATGGGAAGGTTGGGCTGTGATTGACGTTTACAAAACGGAAGTGGGGAAAATAAAGCACAACGCCAAAATTGAAATTACCGGGTTAACCTTCTTGGTAAAGGAATTTTACAGACATACTTTTTACCATACATACCGTATTGAATCCATCAACAGCGGGGCTTTACAGGAAATCATTTTAGACTGGTGTGTCAACAGCGGTTATTGGGGAAGCACAGGCGTACAAAAAGTCCTGAACCGCTTTTTTGATTGTGACCTTAAAATGGATGGGATAATCGGAAACCAGACTATTGCTGCAATTAATTCCTCTGACCCGGAATCACTGTTTAATGCCATCAAAGCAGCTCGGATTCACTACTATCACGTTATTGCCAGAAAAGACGAAAATGCAAAGTTTTTGGTGGGGTGGTTGAGAAGGGTGGAGACAATAAACTTTTGAAGGTTTTGAGCTAATAAATATCTCCCGGTTTATTTAGTCAAACTTAAAGTGTTAATTAAAAATTTTGTCATATTTTAGTGGGAAATTTAGTTCATAATCACGAACTTAAAAGCAAATTACAACATTAACAAAGGAGGTATGTCATGGGAATTAAACCGGGTCCAAAAAGAACTGCGAAATCAACAGGAAAACCAGATAGACGTCAACGGGATAATAAGGAAACTCCCGGCAATACACCATCACTAAAGCCACACAAGCATAAGAAAGGTGATTAGAAGTTTAATGTGCATTGCGATAAATCTTGATATTGATAAATTGAAAAAATGAGATTGAATTATCCTTAATAAGGATTTTAAAGTTGTATTTTTATCGCATGAATTCACAAGAAAAAGCTTTGGCTAGGATACTGTTTCAAAACAGAGTTTACAAATCAGATGGACAGGCATTTGAGGATCTGTTTACTGATGTAATGTCCTATGCTGTAAGTGATTTCCGAAAAATTAAAGCTTGGGGTAATATAGGAGACAGAAAAAATGATGGCTATATCGCAAGTAAAGCTATTTATTATCAAGTATTTGCCCCTGAAGATATAAGAAAAAGCTATACGCAAGCTGTGTCAAAAATAAACACAGACTTTAATGGATTGATACAGCAATGGAATCCAGTTAAGGAGTTTTATTTTGTTGTAAATGATAAATTTAATGGCGTAAATGCTGATTCAGAACAAGCATTAAAAAGTATTGAAACTAATTACTCACTTGATGCTTCTGGCTTTTTCACATCTACAAATTTAGAAAGTGCTCTTTTTCAATTAGAAGATGACCAAATTCAAGCAATAATTGGATTTCTTCCAAATCCAGACTTGCTGCACCTTGATTATTCAATATTAAACGAGGTTGTTGGTTACATCATGCGAATGCCCTTAAAGCCGATACTTGGAATAATAAAATTTCCAGATTGGAATGAGAAGATTCAGTTTAATAATCTAACCGAGCATCCAGCATTTCTATTAAATCATGGTTCTCAGCAATTAGGCGCATTGAGTATTTATTTAAATCAAAACATAACCCTAGCTGAAGAACTTCAAAAGCAACTTTCAGGTGTATATGCTTCAATCAAGGCTGAATGGAAGGATTTTAATATATCTGGGGACAATATATTTTGGGAACTTATCAATAGATGTTCTCCAAAAGCAGAACAAGCTTACCAAAGTGCTGTAATTACTATTATGGCTAAATATTTTGAGTCATGTGATATATTTGAAGAACCGATTAAAGAGTAGGATATGATAATGCCATCAAAACACTTAAATTTTTCTCAATCACTATTGGGTTTTGGCAGTTATCTTCTATCAAAGCTAAAAACACCCAAGAGTGTTGATGACTTATGGTCAGAATATCAGAACGATTTAAAGAACGATTTATATTCAGCTCATCATGGCTTTGATAATTTAAATCTAACTCTTATTTTTTTATATAGCATTAATGCTATTCAAGAGGAAAATGGAATAATATCAAGATGCAATTAATATCGTTAACAGCCAATAGAGACTCATTTAAACCTGTTGTTTTTAATAGTGCAACCGGGATAAACATTATTGTCGCTAAGCAAAAGAATCCTGAAAAATCTGATAAAGGGGATACTACAAATGGAGTTGGCAAGTCCTTACTTATTGCCATAATACACTTTTGTCTTGGGTCATCTTCTAAAAAAGCATTTAAAGATTCGCTATCTGGGTGGGAATTTACCCTAAAATTCAGAATTAAGAATTTAGAATATACATCAATTCGTAGCACTGATAAACAGAGTAAGATTAGACTTAACGGAGAGGAAATAACCACACGAGAATTTAACGGGAAGTTAAAAAAACTTGTTTTCGAAATTCCTGATGATATTGGTGAATTATCTTTTCGCTCCTTGATTCCTTTTTTTATTCGACCGACAAAAGCATCTTATAATGATGAAAGAAACCCAAAAGCGGTAAATAAGCCGTTTCAGGTTCAAATGATAAATGCCTATCTTCTAGGCTTAGATGTTCTTCTTGCTCAAGAAAAATATCATTTAAAATTAGAAAAGGATAGAATAAAAGATTTAGTAAAAAATCTTAAAAATGACAACTATTTAAAGGACTTCTTTACAGGCAAGAAGGATGTCTCTTTGAGCAAACAAGAATTATCTGATAAAATTGACCAACTGGAATACAATCTTAAGAATTTTAACGTTGCAGAAGATTATTACGACATAAAACAACAAGCAGACCAGTTAAAACAAGACATAGAAAGGCTTCATCAGCAATTGGAGTTAATCAAAATTCAAATTTCAAATATTGATGAAAGTCGAAAAATATCTCCAGATATTGAAAGAAACAAAATAGAACAGGTATATAAAGAAGCCTCTGTATTACTGCAAGACCAAGCCATAAAACAATTAGCAGAGCTTGAAAAATTCTATGAGCATCTTTCTCGAAATAGAGAAAAAAGGTTGTTAGACCAAAAAAATGAACTGCTACGCAAAGCTAAATTATTTGAAATTACGAAGCATAGCAAAAGTGCTGAGTTGGACGGAAAACTGAAATACTTAGATGCCCATCAAGCACTTGACATGTTTACTAAGCTTTCTAATAATTTATCTGACTTAAAGAGTAAAAAAGAAAATTTGGAGCAATATGAGGAATTACTAGAAAGCTATTCGGAAGAAAGCCGTAAAATAAGCAAATTGCAGTTGGATGAATCAGAAAAAACAGCTATTTACTTAAAAGATGCAAGTGAAGTAATTGCTCGAACAAACGATTTTTTTAGAACTCTTGTTAAAAGGTTTTATCCCAAAGCAGCAGCAGGTATCACAATCCATAATAATGAAGGAGAAAATCAAATACGCTTTGACATTGATGCTAAAATAGAGTTTGATAAATCTGATGGTATAAGTAATGTAAAAACATTCTGTTACGACATGACCCTTTTATTAAAAGGATATGGTCACAATGTTGATTTTATTTTCCATGATAGCCGATTACTTGAAGGAATAGATCCAAGACAGAAATTTGATCTAATAACGATACTAAAAGAATATATAGAAGGAAGCAGTAAGCAATACATTATAACAGTTAATTACAATCAATTAGAAGAAATTAAACCATTATTTCAATCAGAGGATGATTATTATAAGTTTGTAAAGGAAAACACTATTCTTGAACTAAAAGACAGTAGTGCTTCGGATAAACTTTTGGGTATTCAGGTTGATATGGATTACGAATAATTCCTTCACTTCATCTTAATTCAGCAAGTTTCATATCGATATCTTGTCAAAATAAATGGTAAAATCAAAAAGTTATCAACACCTATACTTTTATTTTTTACCAGAAAAAAAAGGGCAAAATGTATGTCCACCCCATTTGAGAATGGGTATTAAAACCCACTGCAAATATCTGTATTGCAACTGATTAAAAAAACGCTTTTATAGACTGTCATGGTTTGCGGTATGACCAGTAAGGGATTGCGGGCGATTTCCTATCAAGATACATGAAAAGATAGAGCGGGCTACAAACCTCCGCATACCACTGAAACTCTTATTGGCTATACCGCGTGTTGTGGGTATGTGCTTTAATCGTTGACTTCATCAGATTTATTAACAACCTCTAGTATTTCATTTTCCTCTAAAGTTTCTAGAGCATCCGCTTCAATATTTTCAACTTCAAGTTCTATTTGCAGATCTTGACTTATTGGCTCAGGCAAAATATCAGCATAGATTTTGACTTGAAAATTAATTTTCCCAGAGATTTCTGCACCAATCAACATTGTTTGCTTCGGTACAACTTCTCTTTTAGGCTGTAGAGCTCTTATCTCAACACTACTTATCCATCTACCATCATTATCCTTTATCTGTAGACTTTCACCTTCTATTAAATCACCTAAGGAAAAACCAATCCCCATTGGATCTCCTGTTTTAGATGGCTTTTTAATCGAAAAGCGAGTATTACTTTTAATATTTAGTTCTTTAATATCTGATGTTATAATTATGTCCAAGAAAATATCTCGAGCACCAATTATACTATTATTCTTTAACCAAAAATTAATAGGAACATACATTGAAGAGTTTACTAAATACTCAAGATATTCACGATAATAGTCAGTATTCTGCCTGTCAAAAAGGTATCCTTTACTTTTCTTATTGTCTTCTTTAATAGCTAACTTAAAATCAGGCACTTTATCTAAATTTTTTAGTTCAATAAATTTAGATTTCAGTTTAATTGATTGTCCTAAAGTTTTTTCGTTCTTTTTATCAAAAAACTCTAAGGATATATTTGAAGTCGAATTATTTTGGTCTCCATTATTTGAATTTAATGTTGCAATTAAATTTCTCAACTGTATTTCAATTTGCTTAGCTAGTTTATCTCGAAATTCAATTTGGCTATTATAATTTTCTACAAGTGCTTTTGGGAAAGTTTTTTCTTTAAAATCTCTCAGCTTTTTCAACTGATCCAAATCTAACGAGTTTGGATCCTTTTTGACTTGTGAAAAATATAGCATTACAGGCTTCCCTTGATTTGCAATTCTTTCAATTTCCTCCAATGTTCCGCTATCTGCAACACCTGTTGGGCTACCAATTCGCGTCCAAAAAACACCGATCAACAAATCTGAATGGTCTACAACCTGTCTATTAATTACTTCTTGAGGTCTTTTTCCATATTCTGGTGCTGAATGAGTCTCCCATCTTAATGGTAATAACACGATCTGTCTTTCATGAGAATTTAAGTCATTCCATTCTTGAATGGTTTTTACTGCAATTTCTCTTTCTTCTTCTACATCTGAAGGAGATGCTATAAGTATCCTAAATACCTTTGCTTCGTATGCCATGTATTAATATTTTATCATTCTTGTTTAATTATATTGAACCTTTGTTTGCATTACCCACAACGTTTGCTGGATGAAGTCGTGGCGACTGGTCGTGGTGTCGTGTCACCCGTTAGGGGGACTAAGACGCTAGACAAAGGCGTCAGGACGAGCAAACCCAGCCATGCTTTATTCCAGCGTGTTACCTGCTGTTTTTTTATTTTTTATAGGTGTCCCAAATTAGTTTTCCGTCAAAATCGATTTTGTACTTTGTTTTGCCAAAATCTGTAAGTAAGATTCCATCACTTTCAATTTTAAATTCTTCTTCGTTGTCTGTAGATACAAAAATGTCTGCACCACCAAATTCCCATTTTTTATTACCTTCTTTGTCAAGTTTTGTTACTTGAAATTCTCCATGTACAATGTAGTCGTCTTGCTGTCTGAATATTTGAAAACAAGTCGCTTGGTCTGATTGAGTTTTCCATTTCAATCTAAGGTCAGGTAGTGTCAAGCAAAAAATTGTATCACAACAACATAGTAGCAGTTGGTCTTTGTCGAAAAGTAATGAATTTTGATGGATATATGTGGCTCCGCCTGAACCAATAATTATGCAACTGTCAATAATTTGGTCGTCCTGATAAATTTTAATTCCATGTTTGGATGTTGGATAATCTGTCGCGCCATTACCAAAGAAATGCTTTGAATAATGAAAACTGTTATCTGTCGAACCAAATTTGTATGTCGGTTCGTCTAGTACTTCAATCGTTAGGTCTTTATATTGTTGTCGATTCATTATGTTGTCGTCCCAAAATAGCAGGTAACGGTAAATTGTATGAGTAGTGGCAGATTGCGTGGCACTTTCCTGTCAAACCGCTACGCAGTTTGAGCGGGCTACAAACCTTGATATTTACCACATCGCCTGCCATTACTTATACAAAGTGTTAGTTGCTGTATTTTATAAATTAATTGTTCTTTCTATATTTATTTGCTCCAAAAAAGTCTCATCGTGCGAAATGACAATCAATGTACCCTGATAATCATTGATGACATTTGTTAGTATTTCTATGTTATAAATATCCAAATTATTGGTTGGTTCGTCCAAAATTATGATGTCTGGCGATTGATTGTAAATGCTTAAATAACATAACATCAAACGCATTCTTTCCCCACCACTTAAAGCACTGCAAGGCTTGTCCCAATCTTCTTTCGGGAACAAGAACCTATTTAGTCTTATTTTTATTTCGTGTTCCTGCAATGCAAAAGTATTAAATTGCTGTGACTGCTCATAAACTTTTCTGTTATTGTCTATTAACGAATAATCTTGGTCAATATAAACCGATTTGTTTTCTGCAATAAAGACTGTGCCGATTTGGGGTACAAGATGCCCCAAAACCATTTTAATCAAAGTCGTTTTTCCTGAGCCGTTCGCCCCTTTTATTGCTATTCGTTCCCCACTGACGATTTGAAAATTCAGATTTTCTCTCCATAAATACTTTTCAGTTGTGTACCCAAAATTAATATTGTTTGCAATAAAGAGATTTTTGCCTTTGTGCAGTTTTGAATTGTCAAATCCAAACCTCATTTGATTAATTTCAGAAAGGGAAGAACGCAACTTTTGTAATTCTGTTCTAATATTTCCTATTTTTTCTGTGTGAACTCCTGCTATTTTAGCAGTACTTAATTCTGCACTGTTTTTCATTGTATTGGAAACTATTTTAGGAAGACCTGCTTTTCCACTACTCTTTTTGGCTCGTGCGTCCAATTTCCTTTGACGTTCCAAGGTTTCACGTTGTTTCTCTTTGGCTTTTTTCAAATCCTTTTCCTTGCTTTGGATATTTTGGTTCAGCGCATTTATTTCAATTTGTTTTTGTTCCTTATAAAAGTCGTAATCACCACCATAGACTTTAATTCCATTTGAGTTTAATTCGCAAACGGTATCCAAAAGGTTCAGTAATTTTCTGTCGTGGCTTACAATAACCAAGGTGCTTTCTGTTGATTGAATAAAATCATACAACAGTTGCCTGCCAAAAATGTCCAAATGATTGCTTGGTTCGTCCAATAAAACCAACTCATATTGATGGATAGAAATGCCTGCAAGAAAAACTTTTGTCTTCTGTCCGCCACTAAGGGTCTCCATTTTCTGAGACAGGTCTAAATTGGATAAATGCCAATATTTCAGTGCATCTTTACAACGGTCTTCTATTGTCCAATCATCATTGAGTGAATTGAAATTGTCTTCACTCATATTTCCGTTTAGAATTTCTTTTAAGGCTTTTAGTTTATTTTCAATCCGTAATGCCTGTGCAATAGTCAAATGGTTAAATTGTCCGAAAATTTGTGGTATATAATACGGCTCAGTATCAATGTTTATTTTACCACCTGACGGGTCTAACTCTTTAGCAATAATTTTTAACAACGTTGATTTTCCCACTCCGTTGCTACCAATCAAGGCTATTTTGTCGTGGTTGTTTACTGCGAGGTTGATGTCGCTAAACAGCAAATCTTTATTAGGATGTGTATATGATACACTATGTAAAGTCAACATAATTTCTTTCTTTGTAAAAAATGAAACACTCACAGCAAAATATTCTGCCGTGCTTTTTTATCTATATGTGAAAGAAATTATTTTTTCATCCCTGCTGACTGTTTAGTTTTTGATTTTGCAAATATATAAAATTGCGTGGTAGTCTCCTAATATTGCAACTAACGGATTGGCGGTATGTTTTTGTTGCCGATTTCGAAGCACTGTCCTGTCAAGTTACACGAAAGTTTATTAGATGTAGAAACGCTGAAACCCGCACTATCTCGGCAATAAAATATACCGCCTGTTGTGCGTACGGCTTTTATTTTTTTCATTTTTTTTTGCAAATTAAAACAAAGTTACTAATTTTGCATTCAATTATTTAATTTTTTTTTCATTATGTATTACAGCAGACCTTGGACGACTATCTAAGTGATAGACAGTCCCAAATAAAATTCCTATAATCTTTTTGGTAAGACAAACAGTCTATGCCTTAGTGTGTCGTCATTTTTAATGAATGCATTGCTTTGTCATAGTTGCGCTGTCAGGTAATACTGTCTTTCACTTCGCTGTGATTTGAATTCAAGTATTCACCTGTAAGAAGTCATAATGAATAAAAATAAATTACCTGTAAGATTTACGGGTCAGCACTTTACAATTGACAAAGTGCTAATTGAAGATGCAATAAAACAATCAAGAATTAATCAAAACGATACGGTCTTAGATATTGGTGCAGGAAAAGGATTTCTAACTGTACATCTACTACAAAAGGCAAAATTAGTCATTGCGATTGAGAATGATTTTGAGTTAATAACATATCTAAAACACAAGTTTAAACAAACTCAAAACATTCAAGTTTTTGGATGTGATTTCAGAAATTATAAAATTCCTAATTTTTCGTTTAAGGTTGTTTCTAATATACCATTTGGTATAACATCAGAAATTTTAAAAATATTGATGTTTGAAAATATGGAAAATTTTCAGGGCGGTTCAATTTTCCTGCAATTAGAACCTGCTAAAAAGTTATTTGCAGACAAAATCTTCAATCCTTACACTATCCTATATCATACATTTTATAGTTTGAAGATAGTTTACGAAATAAATCCTAATAGTTTTATACCTCCTCCAACTGTTAAGTCTGCTTTTCTTAAAATTGAACGAAAACCTTTACATATTGATTTTAATCAGAAAGTCAAATATTTAAATTTCCTATCCTTTCTGTTACAAAAACCTAATTTATCTGTCAGAACGGCTTTAAAATTAATATTCAGAAAAAGTCAGGTTAATGAGATTTCCGAAAAATTTGGAATTAATTTGAACTTAAAAATCGTGAATCTATTTCCAAGTCAATGGGAAGAATGTTTTATTGAAATGCTGAAAGTTGTTCCTGAAAAGTTCCACCCTTCATAATCAATTCTTTTTTGTCAGGGAGTATTTCCATCGTGGGTGTCTTCTTTTTAGCTGACGCACAACGGTTGCTGGATGAAGTCGTGGCGCGTTAGTCGTGGTGTCGTGTCACCCGATAGGGGGACTAAGACGGTAGACAAAGGCGTCAGGACGAGCCAACCTAGCCATGCTTTATTCCAGCGTGTTACCGCCAGTTATTTGTTGTTTTTTTAATTCTAGATTATTGTCAATTAACTCAATTTGATATTTCCCGTTATAATTCTCAACTGTAATTTTATTGGATTCCAATTGAGTCAAGTCAAATTTTTTATTAAACATTATTCTTGGTTTCCCATTACTAAATTCTATAAAAGTTAAAAGACCAGGTTCACTTGCGTAAACCCAGCTAAACAATCCAATTAATTTCGTCTTTCCAAAATCGGTCAACAACAAGAAGTCCGTATTAAATTGATTTTGTTCTTTTATAAAATCAGGTACTGGATAATTATTATCAAAACGAACCCAGCCGTCAAAATTGGTTTTCATCCAACTCTCACCATTGTCTAGTTTTATCTCTATTTGATGAAAATCTCCAGGGTCATTTTCGAATCCATTAAGTTTGTATAGAATTAATGTGTCTTGTTTTTGATTTTGGTTTAAATCAGCAATAAACTCTTTAACACGATAATTAGTCAATTCAGGATTCTCTGGATATAACCATTCATCACGGTAAAAACCGTCAATAAGTTTTGAATTTAATACGAATCCAACTTTTTCAGAATTTAGAGCAGTGTCTTTATTCTCCGTTTGGTTTGACTTACAAGAAGTCATAATTAAAACCAATATTAATATTCTCGAAATCTTCATTTTCATTATTGGCGGTAACGGTGGCGGTATGAAACGTAAGGGCTTTATTGCAATACATTATCTAACCGCTAAGTAGCCAAAACTACGTTTTGACACCGAATTTAAAACATTTTACAAAACCGTCAAAACGTAGTTTTGGCGAGGCTGATTAAATGCCGAAAAGTTACATAACCTACTGAACCCCTTATGTTTTATGACCGCGTGTTAGGCAACGTTTTTTTTATCCCTAAGGCTAATTTGTATGCCAACAATGGAGGAACTGCATTTCCAACTTGAGTAAATTGTCTTGCTGCTGAACCTGTAAATATATAATTGTCAGGAAATGTTTGTAATCTTGCTGATTCCCTTGCTGACAATGTTCTCGGAGAATAAGGGTGTAGATGAGAACGTCCACCACCTTTTGTTCCTCCTGCTATTACTGTTTTTGAAGGTAAAAAAGGATTTAGTCTGTCAACACGACCTCGTTGGTCTCTCATTCCATAGTCTAACTGAATATATCTTAAAATTGATTCTGCTGTATGGTTTCTTGTTACGTGATTCTCAATACCATCAAGGTCAGTATGAAAGACATCGTAGCTTGCTGACTGAAAAACATTTGGTTTAGGAAACTCAAAATTATTTTTACCCTTTATTCCTATTATGAAAAGACGTCTTCTATTTTGAGGAACTCCATAATCTGCAGAATTTATAACTGTTGGTTTTGTTATTGAATATCCTAAATTAGATAATTTATCTAAATGCTTTTGAATTAAATCAGCCTCATCTAATTCTCCTAAACCTGGAACATTTTCAATAAGAAAAGCCTTTGGTAAAAAATATTCAATGAACCATAAATAATCAAATAACAAATTGCCTTTTTCCTTATCCTCAAAACCTAAACGCTTAAAATTATCATCTTGCTTTTTAAACCGTTGATTGGATGCGATACTGAAAGGTTGACAAGGTGGTCCACCATGAAAAACGCCATTGAAGTTTTTTGAAATTCCAACATTTTTTATCAAAATGTCTTTAAGCGTTTCTCTTTCTCTTACATCGCCTGTAAAATCAGATGGTCCAATTACAATTTTTTCTGGATTGTTAAGTCTTAAAGTGTTGCAAAAAAGTTCAGTATTTTCAATTGATGCGAGATTATTAAATCCTGCATATTTAAATCCGATATCTAAACCACCTGCCCCCGAAAAAAAGCTAATTGCCGGAATATTTTCAGTAGAAGGAACAATATCATTTAATGATTCTGCTTTTCCCTGTCTATTAAAGCCATTAACGTAATTATTGTATCTCAGATTGTCATATGACAAACTTTTATTCTTTAATTCCTCATGCAAAGGGATTTCGTTTAAAATGCAGTAATTTAACATTTTAACTTGCTCTTCAATACTTAATTTATCCCTAAGTTCTTTCATATAACCAACTTCCTTTTTGCTTGCAAATATACATCTTTTGCCTCGTTTTTACTTCTAAAATCATCAATACTCTCTGCGTCTAACCAAGTCTTGTAAAATAAGTGTACACTTTTATGACAAGACGGACAAAGACCAATCAAATCATCCATTGACGTGCCCTTTGTTGAAATAGCAATTGTAGATGAAAGCGGCAAAATGTGATGCATTTCAATTAAATATTTTGTCCAAGGATATCTTAGGCTCATATTTGTTTCACACATATGACAAACAGGTTCTGGGTTGTTTTGAAGAAATACTTTTCTCAATAATGGACTTCTTTCTATTTTTAAGTGTGTAACTCTTGATTTTTTACCCTCAATAAATAATTCATCTGAGGCTGATTCACGACTTCTAATTTTTGTTGGTAGAATAATTCCATCACTGGTTTTCGTTAACTTCAGAAAATCTTCTTCTTTTAATTTGTTTGGCAATAATAGCTTTGGTGTAATCAATTTTCTAAATTCTGGAGAATTGATTTCATCATTGTCTATATCTAAGTACAATGAATTATTAAACCATTTTAAAATGCTCATTTGGCTTATAAAGATTAGCATTTCTCTTACTTGCCTTTTTTGGTCACCTTTTATAGTATATGGAATTGGAAGAAGCTTCTTGTAATCTTCAATAGTTTCAAAGCCTGTACAATTATTAGCTATGATAATTCCAAATACTTCTTCTATCGTTATTTTGGGTTCATCACCCAATTCTATACGCGATGCTAAAAATTTAAGAATAGCGCAAAATGGATGGATTACGTTATCTTTTGGGTTATAATCTTGAAATGCTGGAAAAGGAAACCGAAATCGAGGAATATAAAGAGAAAAATAATCATCAACATCGTTAATACTTCCATCTTGCCTGCAAATTTCAAGACAGAAGTCAGTTGCTTGCAGTTTGCCATCTATCTTTGTAGCTAAAAATGAACACTCAAAAACTCTTTTGTAATTTCTCCAAACGGTATAATTTGAAGGTGCAAATGGCAAGTTTGTTTTATCTTCGAGAGCATTTCTTAAAATGTCTGTACCAGCTAACATTGACGTTCCTGATAATTCGCTCAATACCTCAGCCATATTTTTCAACACATCAAATTGAAAATATAATAATCTACCTTGATCCCATCTCCAAATCATAAAATTTGATTCAATAGTTTAAAAGTCTAAAATAATCATTTTTCTCATTACTTATCTTGGCTTGATGAACGCTCTTTTAAATGTTGCCTAACTCTCCAATAAACGGAGTATTACTGTTATTTTTAATTTACCCATTTTTTTATTCCACTATACATACCGTATAGGGTTGTAAAGCGGACATTGTTTTATGTTAATTATATAAATCATCCAATGGATTTTTAATCCTTTTCAATTCTTTGTTACTTACGTAAGTATAAATCTCTGTAGTTTTACTCGAACTATGTCCGAGCAATTCTTGTATGTATCTTAAATCTGTTCCTTGTTCCAGTAAATGAGTCGCAAAAGAATGCCTGAGCATATGTGGAGTTACTCTTCTTTTTATTCCGGCTTTAAGTGCCGATCGTTTTAATACCTTTTGAATACTTGTTGTAGAATATGGTTCTCCAGGTGTAGCACCCTCAAATAACCAATACTTTGGCCTGTATTTCTTGTAGTATTCTCTTAATTCAATTAAAAGGTTCTTCGATAGTGTTGTATATCTATCCTTCTTTCCTTTTGCATTAATAATTCTAACCTGATATCTGTCCGAAATAATATCGTTAAGTTTTAAATGTATTAATTCACTTATCCTCAATCCAGCCGAATATATTAAAGATAGAACACACCTTTGTTTTAAATTGTCAGTACATCTGAGAATCTTTACTACCTCTTCTCTGCTTAGTACTTTGGGTAAAGTATTTGAAGATCTGGGACGCTCCAGTTTATAGTGTATCGGTTCTTGACCCAAAACCTTTTCGTAATAAAATTTAATGGCACTTATTCGCTGATTTTGTTCTGATGCGGATATTTTATTTTCACGAATTAGTTTCAATAAGTATTCCGAGATTTGTTCATAGCTTATTTCATTAACATTTTGATCTTTAAATTCAAATACAAAATCCCTAAAGTAGGCCAGATATGTTCTTTTTGTGTTTTCGCTATATCTTTTCTCATCCAGATGCTTTGTATATGAATCCGGTATTTGAACCGTTTTTCGATACTCATACTTCATATTAACAGGCACCTTAATGTCCTTATCTATACTTTGAGTATCATTTCGTTTGAGTAAAGCTTCATAATTTACAAAAGCTTTAGATTTCAAAGCATGAAATACTGTATTTAAATTAAATTCTTGCAAAAATAAATACCAACATTTATTAGTATTACTCCAGTGCAATTTAAGTTCATCTTTTAGTTGTCGAATAAGTTCTTGATTAAACTCAAACTTAAAGAAAACTACTTTTTCACCTCGATGTATTCCTGGCTCAAGTATTATAATTGGTTTGGCTGGCAAGAAACTTTAGTTTAAATTAATTATTCCATTTCTTATCTACAATATAACAAATTTTGATTAAAATCTACACAGCTTTATCTTGTTACAAACTCATCATTTTGCCATACATCTGCTCAAAAGCTGGAAAATCAAAGGTGGAAACCTTTATTATTTCTGCTATGATTATGGCTATACACCATCAAGTGAATCAGGTAAAGTAATGGTTATTCAACAACAGTATTATATGAAGTAACTCACAACCGATTTTTGTAACCAACTCTTTAATTGTGTTTGAATCAAATATAAACTGGTAATACTGCACTTCTGGTAATGCTTCGCCATCTCACTCCCAATAGCACGCTATGAGTAAGTCGATGTTTGTAAGTCAATGACTATACTCTTTGTGCCCATCAACACTCATCATGCTCCCACACAAACAGCAATTGTATAATTCCGACTTAGGTTTGATTACGAATCATAAAAAAACATATTTTTTTTGAAAATTCAAATGATACAGTTAAATCGAAGACCAAACATTTCTGTTATTTTTCAACAAATTTTGTAGCTTCAATACCATTATACTATCAAAGGAGAACCTTTTCAGCTAAACAAATCATTAAACTCTAAATAACACATCCGGTCTAACTAATTATTTTTCAAACCGTTTTTTAAGTTACAGTAACATTCTATCAACAAATACTAAATCAGTTGCCAACTGCACTCCTGTTTTCACCTTTGCTAAAATCAGAACTACTATAATATCTATTTACAATACAATTGAAAAAACAAATAAAGACAATAAGATATTTTTATTGAATAATAACGAATATGAGTATAGTAGGTACGAAAAGTGTATTTGTAATATGTAAACCATATTTATTTAAGTATCTTCAGATGTGTTTTATAACTCTTAATCGTAAAAGCTAAGTTATCATCCACCTAAATCATCCTAATTACAACAAAATGAAAAAATCAAATCTCCGCCTCTTAATTGCCTTAGTTTTTTTCGTTGTGTCTCATGGTATTTCAGCAAAAACAGAAATCAAAAATCTGGTTACTGAGTATCTCACCAATCCGGTGGGCATCGACATAATAAAGCCACGTTTGAGTTGGCAACTTTTTTCTACCGAAACCAACGTTATGCAGTCGGCCTATGAAATAAGAATGGCATCTTCATCTAATAACTTAATAAAAGGAAAAGATCTGATTTGGAGCAGTGGCAAGATCCTGAGCGATCAATCGGTAAATATCGAATACAATGGTCCTGAACTTCAATCAAAACAACGGGTTTACTGGCAGGTACGCATTTGGGATCAAAAAGGTAAAGTAAGCAAATGGAGTCAGCCTGCCTTTTGGGAGATGGGACTCTTACAAACAACCGACTGGAAAGCAAAATGGATAAGTGCTAACGAAGACAAAACTGATTCACCCCTTCCCTGTCCTTATTTTCGCAAACAATTTTCAACTGCAAAAACCATTCAATCAGCCAGAATCTATGTTACGTCTCTGGGTCTTTATCAACTGTTTTTAAATGGCGAGAAAGTAAGTAATGATTTATTCTCGCCCGGTTGGACGAGTTACAACAAAAGGCTTCAATACCAAACCTACGATGTAACTTCACTTTTAAAAAATGAAAATGCAATAGGTGCAATTCTGGGTGATGGCTGGTATCGCGGACGAATCGGATGGGCCCGAAACAAAAACTATTACGGCAACAAGCTTGCCTTATTACTTCAACTCGAAATAAAATATTCCGATGGATCTGCCGAAACGATTATAAGTGACGAAAACTGGAAAACAAGCACTGGTCCTATTCTGGCATCCGGCATTTACGATGGCGAAACATACGATGCCCGTTTGGAGAAAAAAGGCTGGTCAACCTCCACTTTTGATGATAACCAGTGGAACAGTGTCATCATCCTCGATCATTCGAAAGACATGTTGGTTGCTTCGCAAAGTAATCCTGTACAAGGCACTATCGAAATTAAACCCATTGCCATCATCACAACGCCTAAAGGCGAAACAGTTTTGGATATGGGACAAAATATGACCGGTTGGCTTCGAATGAAAGTTAAAGGCGAGCAAGGAAACAAGGTAAGCCTGAGCTTTGGCGAAGTATTAGACAAAGAAGGTAATTTTTATCGCGATAACATGCGAAGTGCCAAAACAACCGACACATATATTCTACAGGGAGACGAAGAAGAAACCTTTGAACCACATTTTACCTTTCATGGATTCCGCTTTGTTAAATTAATTGATTATCCGGGTACTCCTCAATTGGATGATTTTACGGGTGTGGTTATTCATTCCGATATGCAGCCCACCGGATCATTTAGCTGTTCCGACTCGTTAATCAACCAGCTGCAGCATAATATCCAGTGGGGTCAGCGAGGTAATTTTCTCGATATTCCTACCGACTGTCCACAGCGCGACGAAAGACTGGGATGGACAGGCGATGCACAGGTTTTTAGTATGACGGCTGCTTATAACTTCAATGTAGCACCATTCTTTACCAAGTGGTCAAAAGACATAGCTGCCGATCAGCATCCCGATGGAAAAATCCCTCATGTAATACCCGATGTAATGCTGGGGCGAGAAGGTGGATCAACAGCCTGGGCCGATGCGTCGGTGATTATTCCCTGGACGGTTTATCAGGTTTATGGTGATAAACGAATACTGGAAGATCAGTACGAAAGCATGAAAGCATGGGTCGAGTTTATGAAGTCGCAATCTAACGATGACAGCCTTTGGACCAAAGGATTCCATTTTGGCGATTGGCTGGCTTTTGCAACAACCTGGTCTGACTACCCGGGAGCAACCACCGAAAAGGACTTGATTGCCAACGCTTACTTTTATTATTCCACACAATTATTGAGTAAAGCGGCAAAGGTGATTGGCAAAACAGATGATGTGCAGAAATACGAAGCTCTTTGCAATAAGATTAAAGAGGCTTTTAACAAAGAGTATGTAACGCCGAACGGTCGCCTGGTTTCACACACGCAAACAGCTTATGTACTGGCTCTGGCTTTTGGTTTATTGCCGGATGAGTTGCAAACTAAAGCAACTGAATACTTTGCCAACGATGTAAGAAGATTTGGTCATCTCACAACCGGTTTTGTAGGCACTCCTCTCCTATGCCATACGCTATCAGCAACCGGCCACGACGATTTGGCTTTTATGCTCTTAACCCGCAAAGATTATCCTTCTTGGTTATATCCGGTTACACAAGGCGCCACCACCATTTGGGAACGCTGGGACGGTCAAAAACCGGATGGTAGTTTTCAGGATGTAGGTATGAACAGTTTTAACCATTATGCCTACGGTGCCATTGGTGAATGGCTGTACAGTTATGTTGCAGGTTTACAAATCGATCCTGAAAATGCCGGATATAAACACTTTAATCTTTGCCCACATATTGGTGGAGGATTAACAAATGCCAAAGCCGAATTTCATTCAATGTATGGAACCATCCTGTCAGCATGGACAAAAGAAGGCGAAACATTTATTTATAACATTAAGATTCCGGCCAACACAACAGCTACTATTGAATTACCGTTAGCTAAAGCAAATAAGGTTGTTATGAACAATAAAGAGTTAATACAAAGCAAAAACAACGGATTAAAAGAAGATACTGACAAGGTAATTGTTAACCTGGGTTCCGGAAACTATACTTTTAAATATCCTATAAAAGCCGTAAAATAATTCATTTTCATTATTGAAAACAAAAGGCTCCTTTTTGTTTAGATAAGAGGAGCCTTTACTATATCACAAAACAGTTATCATCCATATCTCATTAACTATAATACTCTTTTAAATAAATCATACCATTAATTTTATTGCTCTATATACTAACCATATTTTTGCATATACATTTCTCATTATACATTAAAACAATTACTCCCCTAAATAATGGAGCTATGAAAGGTTGTCGAAAATTATTGACAATTACCTCTTGATCATTTTTGAGATAGGTCATATCTTTTAAGATAGGAAATCCCCCTCCTGATTTTTTATCCATACCAACCCATTATCATTTACACTCAGAAAGTGTGAATATGTATAACTTTTAAAAGGGAGGTTATGGTGAAGCCAGTTGTTATTTCCATGTTGGTTTGCATTTTAATTGCGCCTTGCAAAGTAAGTGCACAAGAACAAAAAGAATTTACTCCAACATTAAAATGGAGTGGTTTTACACACATGTGGATTGGTTACGTCCAGCGCGATAATCTGGATGTTCATTATGGTTTTATTCCCAGGTACGTTCGTTTAAAAGCTTCGGGCAAGCTCACACCCGATGTTCAATTTGCTATACAGGCATCCTACGACAAAGGTACTCCAGCTTTACTGGATGTTTTTCTTTCGTATGAGCCTTCGCCATTTTTTAAAGTACGAGTTGGCCAGTTTCCTGTTCCGGGAATTAAATCGGCCGTCCATTCTTCTCCCCTTTGGGGAACTGCTAAAATGAAACTAAACGATAGGCCTACAATTGCACAAAACTGGAATTCAAATGTTGCCTTGTCGGGTTTTAGAAGTGGCGGAGTAATGTTGTATGGAGGAATCACAGATGACAAAGTTCAATATTTTGCCATGATATCCATGCCACATGCAGGCCCCAACTATTACTGGAACCCAAGCGTTAAATCGCCCCGCTACGAAAACGATGAAAATGGTCTGGCATTATTCACCCGACTCGAATTCAGACCCGTAAAGAATGTCGAAACAGGATTAAGTTTTCATACCGGTTCCGGCACTGTAGGCGACACCATTAAAACTAACAGAAATTCGTTCAGCGTGTATTTCGTCACTCAGTATCAAAAGCTGTATTTTATGACCGAATACATTGCCGGTATGAATAAGCAGTTTCTTAACGATATTAAGGACAGTGAGTTTAGTTACTCCGGTTTCTTTGCCGAAACAGCTTATAAAATCACACCAAAACTGGAACCCACCTTGCGGTATGATTATTACATACCCATTAAAGATGCATTTGATGCAATTGGATATAAAAAATACAGCAACATTACAGTTGGTTTAAACTATTATGTTTTTAAGAACATCGCTTTAATGACGAATTACGTTATGCGAACGGAAGACCCTGCCGAAGGTTATTCAACCATACACAACGACTTGTTTTACGTTCAGTTACGATTTAAATATTAATACTTCATTCAAATATCCAAAGTCATGAAAAATATATCTATTAAGTACAGATTAATAACAATGATAAGTGTGTTTCTATTGTTCTTTCTGGTTAGTTTCATTCTATCCATTAACAATATGAACAGGATGATTGATAATACCGAAACCATTTACAAAATAAGACTGGCAGGAATTCAAAACCTTGTGGAAGCAGACAGGGATGCATATCAGTCAAATCTGGCAATTAATCATGCCATCTTAAACAATGAGGTTTCCGACAATGAAAAATCAGGCTATTTTGATGAAATAACAACCAATTTGGGCCAAATTGATGAAAGGTTTCATGTATTTATAGATAATTACAAGAAATCATCGAGCACTCCTCACCCTGATCTTGAACAGACTTACGAGGAAGGGTATGCTGAATTGGGAAAAGTTACCTCAACAATTATAGATGAGCTTAAAAGCAACAATTATGAAGAAGCTTCTATAGTATACTTTACAAACTATCTTCCGATTTTTGAAGAAGTGCGTTCTGTTCTTGATGAATTCACCAATATCAGTTCAGAAGAAGCTCAATTGGAATATGACTCCATTACAGCTACCAGTTTAAGCAGTAAAATCACCTTCTTTGTAATTTTCATCGTTATCATGGTTATTGCCATTGTAGGAGGTATATTTCTGGTCAATTCCATTACCAGGCCATTATCGCAGGGCATTTCCTTTGCAACAGAGATTTCGCAGGGCAATCTTGATGCATCCATTGAAGATCCGGGAAGTAATGAAATTGGACATCTTACTCATGCCCTAATGAACATGGCTAACAAACTAAAAGAAGTAGTTTCCAACATTATGGAAGGTGCCAGCTATGTTTCATCGGCAAGCGAACAAATAAATTCATCTGCTCAAACCATGAGTCAGGGAGCCAATCAACAAGCTGCTTCGGTTGAACAAATATCCTCTACCGTTGAACAGATGGTTTCTAATATTGAGCAGAATACCGACAATGCACGACAGACTGAAAAAATTTCTTCCACGGCTCAATCAGGCATTGGTGAAGTTAGTCAACACTCAAGCAATACGGTAAGTGCCAACAAACAGATTAGTGAGAAGATTGATATCATCAATGTTATTGCCCTCCAAACAAATATACTTGCTTTAAACGCAGCGGTTGAAGCTGCTCGAGCCGGTGATCAGGGACGAGGTTTTGCTGTAGTGGCTGGAGAAGTAAGAAAACTGGCCGAACGAAGTAAAGTAGCAGCCCAGGAAATAGTCATGCTGGCCAACAGCAGCCTTGATCTGGCTCAAAAAGCCGGAAGCAGAATGGATGAAATTCTGCCAGACATTGAAACAACCGCCAATCTGGTGAAAGAAATCACAGCTGCCAGTCTTGAGCAAAAGAACGGGGCTTCAGAAATTAATAATGCTATTCAGCAGTTAAACGGTGTAACCCAGCAAACAGCATCGGTAAGTGAAGAGCTTGCTTCCAGTGCCGAAGAACTCAATAGTCAGGCTGAACAATTAGTTGAGCTGGTAAGCTTTTTTAAACTAAAAACGAACTCCAAACCTACCACTTCTATGGCTGGCTAACAATATTTGAATCATATCACGTCAAAAAACCCGGGGTAATATTCTCACACCCGGGTTTTCTATTTATTTCAGATATAATTCTTCTTTAATCATTTAACTCCACCCCATGCCCTATTCCTCTGTACAACGAAAAAGGTTCCTTAAACTCCACCTTAATGACCGACACATAACGGGCATCCTCAGCCTGACTAACGTCCATCACAATAATGCCGGGTATATCGTTCCAGGGTGTTGAATCCTGAATTTTAAAAGGTACATCCAGTTTATTATGCAACATGGTAATATTTTGTACTTCGCCTTTAATACCTCTCAAAGTCAACATCTGATTAAACTTACCCATGCAAAACAAATAAATGCTTTTACCATCTGCCGATAAGGTTGTTTCTCCATCAAAATGACCATACGGTATTCCGGGTTGACCATAACGCACTGCCTCTTCATGAATATGATACCACGCTCCTATCTCTTCCAACAAATCAATCTGACGTTGTTCTATTGTACCATCTGCTTTAGGACCCACATCGAGCAACAGATTACCGCCTTTTGCAACCGATCGCACAAAGGTCTCGATCAAAAACTTGGGTGATTTATAATCATTATCATCTTTCTGGTAGCCCCACGATTCGTTCATAGTCAAACATAATTCCCACGGTCTTTCAGGTGTTTTTATCGGCGGATCCTGTTCCGGTGTGTTGTAATCGCCATATGAGTTCAATCGCGAATTAACCACTATATTAGGATTCCAGGTCAGCAAAGAATCTTTTATCACTCGCGATGGCCATTCGTCGGCTTTATGTTCCCAATCGCCATCAAACCATATTAAATCGGGTTGGTATCGATCAAAAAGCTCTTTCATTTGATTGAGATTAAACTGTTGAAAGCGACTCCACTTCGTCCAGTAAGTCTGCATTTTTGGATAAGGATAAAGTTTTCGTAGCTTCTTTTCAGGCCGGGGAAAATTAATGGGTGAATAATCAGGATGTGACCAGTCGCACAGCGAATAGTAAACACCCACTTTCATTCCAGCCTTTCTTACAGCATCAACATAAGGCGTATAAACATCGCGCTTGGCTGCACTCCAGTCTTTTGCATTAATCTTAGAATATTTGGTATCCCACAAAGCAAAGCCATCATGATGTTTGGATGTCATCACCACATAGTCGGCACCCACTTTTTTAAACAAAGCAGCCCATTCCTCCGGATGATAATTTTCGGCTGTAAAAACAGAAGCCTTACCTTCCATATAATCGCTCCAGCTGATACTTTTATGATACATTGCCCACGATTCAGAAGTAGTGCCCTCGGAATACAAACCCCAATGAATAAAAATACCCAGGCGGGCTTCCCGAAACCATTCCATTCGTTCATTATAAGCTTCAGTAGTCTCTTTTTGAGCAACAGCAATTGTTGTAATCAATATTGACAATAAAAGGATAATGGATTTTTTCATGATTGAGTTTTTGTTTGAAGTTACAATTTCTGAATTAATGATACCATAATTAAACAATCACAAATTCAATAAAAACAATTCCGTAGGAATTAAACAATACAATAAGCGAAAGAAGTGAATCACTATAATTTAAATACTCTATTAATTGACTAAAACAACACAAATTTCACCAATTGGCACAAATAAAATTCTTTTAGAATCTGTGAAATCTGTGTAATGTGTGGTTAAATTTATTTTTAAAGTATATAATCAACGTTTGGTGGAAGCGCATAAATATCATGGACCTGGATCATTAGTAACAGTATATCAGGAAGCATAAGCCAAAGAAGTGAATCACTATATTTTAAATACTCTATGAATAGAATAAAATACCACAAATTTCACCAATTAACACAAATAAAATTCTCTTAGAATTTGAGCAATCTGTGTAATTTGTGGTTTAAGATATATAATCAACGATTAGTGGAAGCGCATAAATATCTTGGCCTGGATCATTAGAAACAGAATATCAGGAAGCCTAAGCCAAAGAAGTGAATCACTATATTTTAAATACTCTATGAATTGAATAAACCACCACAAATTTCACAAATTAACGCAAATAAAATTCTTTTATGTTTTATGAAATCTGTGTAATTTGTGGTTCATATAATTTTAAAATATATAATCAGTGATTAATGGAAGGCTTTCTGTTTAAAAGGGAATGTTATAGAATAATAGGTTGCTGTATGGAGGTGCATAAATATCTTGGCCCAGGATTATTAGAAGCAGTTTATCAGGAAGCTTTAGCAATGGAACTGAAACAAAACAAAATTCCTTTCGCACAAGAAGTTGAATTACAAATAGATTACAAAGGAGTAATTCTTAATAAGAAATACAAAGCAGATTTGATATGTTTTAATGAAATAATTGTTGAGCTAAAGGCTGTCAAGGAACTTGATGATATACATTATTCACAGCTTATCAATTATTTAAAAATCACCAATAAGAAAGTAGGTTTACTAATTAATTTCGGAAGTGAATCACTCGAATTTAAACGCTTTATTAATTGAATAAAACACCACAAATTTCACCAATTAACACAAACCAAATTCTTTTAGAATTTGTGCAATCTGTGTAATTTGTGGTTAATATAATTTATAAAGTATATAATCAACGATTAGTGGAAGCGCATAAGTATCATGGACCTGGATTATTAGTAACAGTATATCAGGATACATAAGCGAAAGAAGTGAATCGCTATAATTTAAACACTCTATTAATCGAATAAACTACCACAAATTTCACTAATTACCACAAACCAAATTCCTTTAGATTTTGTGAAATCTGTGTGATTTGTGGTTTATAATATTAACAATAATCAATGGAAGGCATTTTGATTAAAAAGGAGAAGTTACTAACAAAAAGCCCCGATTCTAATTAAAACCGGGGCATGTCCTATCTTAAAAAAACCAATTAATACTCACAACCGGTTGCAATATAAACATGGTTATAGTTTAACTTCCAGCTATCGTATACCTTGAAGATATAAGGTAGTTTTCGGTTCATATTTTCCCAGTCTCTCAGATCCTGATTGGTCCATGCAACTTCTGACAACAATGCAAAACGAGGAAAGATTCTCATCTCGGCTGTTTCATTGCTGGTAACATATTCAGTCCATAAATTACCCTGAACACCAATCACCTTATCGTGGTATTTAGGATCCAAATCTTCAGGAATAGGATCATAGTTATAGGTTTTGTGCAGTGGAGTGGCATAAGGAAAGGCCAATGGTTCAAAATGCTCCTTATCGTACGATACATAAAAATCGAAATACATCCGATGATTTAAAGTTGAAACCACATCATTTCCTCTTTCTGCAGCTACTTTAGTCATATTTTCCTTAGTCCAGAAACGCCAGTGATAAACAGTTGCTGTTTTACTCATATCACCCTCCAAAATCTCATCCCAACCGGCAATCTGCTTGCCTTTGGCCATCACCGTTTTCTCTATCTCCTTTAAAAACCACGACTGAAGTTCTTCTTCATTTTTCAATCCCAAATCCTTAATCATCCTCTGACAGGATGCACTTTTCTCCCATTGCTCCTTAGGACATTCATCTCCTCCAATATGAATTAAACGATATGGAAATAAATCGCACACTTCGCTGATGACATCTTTAGCAAACTCCAGCGTTTTAGGATTGCTTACATCCAGCACATCGTGCGAAACACCCCAATACTGACGAACCTCGTACGATTCTTTTGGACCCAACTCGGGGTAAGCATGCAAAGCTGCCATCATATGACCCGGCATATCAATTTCAGGAATCACATCAATACCCAACTTAGCTGCATATTCAATCACTTCCTTAATCTGTTCCTGAGTGTAAAAATAACCCTTTCCATACTCAACACCATCAGTAGGACAATCCATAATATCCGGCTTCCAACCTACCTGAGTCGCTTTTCTTATCGAACCTTTCTCTGTAAGCAAAGGATATTTTTTGATTTCAATTCTCCAGCCCTGGTCGTCGGATAAATGCCAGTGAAACTTATTCAACTTATGAAAAGCCATACGATCCAGAGTCTTTTTCACAAACTCCATTCCCTGAAAATGACGTGCTTCATCCAACATAAACCCCCGGTGTTTAAAGCGAGGCTTATCATCAATTTTAACCAAAGGAATATAGTTGGTGACTCCATCGTTGTCCTGCAGTTGAGACAAGGTTGCTTCGGCATACATCTTTGCCACATCTGTAGCATATGTTATAGTAACGCCTTTTGTGTTTACCTCCAGCTTGTACTCTTCTTTACCAAGGTTGCTATCCTGATTATATACAACATCGGGTGCTTCGCCATAAGTGTAACGTCCTGCTATTACCTCCATATTGTTAGGCTCAGGTATAACGTGCGTTTGATAAACGATGTCATTGTTCTGGCAGCAACTTGCCAAAGCAATGGTTATTAGGGCAAATAGAAAAAACTTCTTCATATTAATTCTTTTACTATGATATTAATATCGTTAAGAGCGTAATTTTTTTTAATCCTTAATTTAAACAGCTCAAGCCGCAAGCCTTTTGGTTTCTCCGATTTTCAATTCATTTCTTGTCTTGATACAAGAAACGAAACAAAGAAAATCAAGGCTACATTAGAGATGATTTCTAATTCTTGCAGCTCTTAAGTGCGGCCGGGTGATCTTCGAACAAGTTCTCAGCTTCCCGGTCTTACTAAAGACCTACTGCGCCTCATTCTTCATCCCTAATGAGGCCGAATCAGTAGCTTAAATACTAAAAAGTTGCCCCCTCTATGCAAGAGAACAACTTTCATTTAGTTTTTATAAATTTCTGTTATCAGCATCAATGGCAGCCTGTGAATTACCAAACTCTTTACCGGCCATCTTTTCTACTTTCGATATCTCAAAGGCCACAGCATATTGAGCGGTTCCTTTTTTCTTTGGCATATCTACCAATGTTGAATTACCCTGTTGTGAAAAATTAACCTGTTTACCAGTTGCAACATCAGTAACAACTGCATCTTTAGCAACCAAACAACCTGGTAACATAGCCTTAGTCATCTGCTCACCTTCTTCGAGCAAAACAATTGCATATACCTTTTTACCATCTTTCGATTTCGTGTATCTTACATTAGCCTCGGCATAAGGAGCAACTGCTCTGGTGCTGTAAATAGCTTTTCCGTTGATTTTTAACCATTCACCCATTTCGCGCACTACTTCCACCTCTTTTTTATTGAACCAACCTTCAGGAGAAGCTCCCAGGTCAAGTAAAAGGTTTCCTCCTTTCGAAACAATGTCGATTAGCTTATGAGTCAATTCACGGGCTTCTTTTACATTTGTTTCTTCGCTTTCTACAAAACGATAGGAGAAACAGCAGTTAACAGTCATACAGGTCTCCCAAGGAATAGCTTCTGCTTCTCCCGGAATATGTTGTTCAGGAGTACGGTAGTTTTCCCATCGTCCGCCAACCCAACGATCAACCACCATTATTCCAGGTTGTTTCTCACGACACATAGCTCCTACTCTGTCCATTCCCATATCCTGGCCTCTGTTGGCTTTATCAGCCCACGCTCCATCTAACCAAAGAATGTCAATATCACCGTAATTCGTCATCAACTCCTCTACCTGATTGTAAAAGAAATCAGTGTATTTTTTCCACCAATCGGGGTGACGCTCAATTTTATAGTTAACATTACGCCCCGGACTTTCAAATGATGGTGACCAGTAGTAAGGACTGTGCCAGTCGGGTTTTGAGATATAAGCACCAATCATCATGTTTTTGTTTCGCATGGCATCAAACAACGATCCTGTAATATCAGCGTATTTAGCATTTGCATACGGATACTCTGGGTTGGTGATTTTATAATCTGTTTGCTTGGTATCCCACATGGTAAATCCATCGTGGTGCTTGGTAGTGAATACAAAGTACTTCGCTCCCATATCCACTGCCAGGTCTGCCCATTGATCGGGACTGAATTTGGTCGGATTAAAACGCTTAGGTAAATCAAAGTAATGATCTCTGAATTCTTTCAGGTTTTCGTGTGGTGTTAACCAATCCACATCCTCCGATACTACCGGCCACGATTCACATAAACCTTCTACAGAATATGCTCCCCAGTGAACAAAGAATCCCAATTTAAGATCCTGCCACTCATCAAGCTTTTCCAACACTTGTTCATCTTCCTCCACCACGTATTCTTTTCCTGCCCATTGAGCAAAGGCAGCTGATGTAGCAAGAGTTAACGCGATTGATAAAAATATTTTTTTCATATCTTTTCTTTTAATGAACCTCAGATTATACAGATTACTTTTGTTACAAAAAAAAAATCTGTGTATCTGCGTAATCTGTGGTTATAGATTAAAAAGCTTTTAGTCTTCTAACTGATAGCTGTTCATTAAAGTGAATTCTTCCTGTAATGAAAGATCATTGGAATTAGAACCTGTCATTACCCTGAATTCACCTGCTTCAACTGCCCATTGTTTATCAACATTCCATAATCTCAAATCCTGTTTACCCAAAGTAAAGGTAAAAGTCTTTGTCTCACCGGCCTTTATCATTTGTTTATCAAATGCCTTTAATGATTTAACCGGCGTAGTTACCGACGATTTTAAATCCCGAACGTAAATCTGAACTACTTCTTTACCATCTACCTTAGAAGTGTTGGTAACATCAACACTCACATTCACTTTAAAGTCACCTGCAGACTCATCAACAGCCACTTTAAGGTTATTATATTCGTATGTTGAATAAGATAAACCGTATCCGAAAGGATACAAAGGCTGATCATCTTTATCAACATAGCGATAGATAGTTGTAGGCTTTTGATTGTAATATATGGGTAGCTGACCAACCGACTTGGCAACCGAAACCGGCATTCGTCCTGATGGGTTTGTTTTACCAAACAATACGTTGGCAATGGCATTTCCGCCTTGCTCACCTGCAAACCAGGCTTCAACCAAAGCATTTGCATTTTCCGAAACCCAGTTGGTAGCCAATGGACGACCGTTTTGCAATACAACAATATATGGTTTGCCCGTTTTGTGTACTTCTTTAATCAATTCTTCCTGATCGGATGACAATCCTAGAGTCGCCACATCACGATTTTCATTTACTGTTTTGGTATTTTCTCCCACTGTGATGATAGCCAGATCAGATTGACGCGCAAGCTTCACTGCACGGGCAATACCTTCGTTCTTTTTCGACCATCGTAAAGATGCTGTTGCATGCCATTGATTGTCGTAAAATTCGTATCGAATATTGTATCTAACTCCTTTTTTGAAATTGTATTTAGCTCTGGTAATAGGTGTTGTTCCTTTCCAGGCATCAATCACCAACTCATCGTTGATGTACAAGCGCGAACCATCATCAGAGCTGGTACCAACCCAGCCGTTTACATCCACATCAGTTTTGATATATCCTTCCCAACGAGCCGAAAAGAAATCATCTTCAATACCCGGGTAAGGATTCCAGGGCCATTCGAAATCAACCAATTCATCAACACGAGTCAGTACTGGTTCTCCTTTCAATTCCATATTGTTGAAGAATGAGGCCTTCAGGCCTTTCTCACCATTTCCATGGAAAAGATACTTACTGTCAATAACTGTTCCTCGCTCAACAATAGTTGCTCCCTGTTCATACACAAATTGTGTCTCTGGTGAAGCAGCTTTTAAACCAGCTATAAGCGAAACCCCTTCAGCATCAGCTGCGGTGTAACCACCCAGTTCAGCATAGTTGGCCAAAGGACCTAATACAGCAATCTTCTTATATTTATTGGCTTCCAATGGAAGGATTCCGTCGTTCTCCAACAACACAATTCCCTCCTCTGCAATATTTAAAGCAGTTTGAATATGATCATCACAATGGTAATATTCATCAATTCTTTCCTGTGTAATAAAAGGCTCTTCAAACAAACCGAGGCGAAACTTGGTATAAAGGATTCCTTTAACTGCGCGATTGATGTATTTCTCATCCAATTTACCTGTTTGCACCAGATCAATTAAAGTAGCCTGATAAGTACTGTCGGTGAAATCATAGAACTGCATATCCATACCAGCTTTTGTTGCTTTGCGGATTGCATCCTGTGGAGACTCAGCAAAGTGATGTACATTCCAAAGGAAACGCATGGCACCAAGGTCTGATACAGTATATCCTTTAAATCCCCATTCATTGCGCAATACATCAGTTAATAACCATTCGTTTCCGATACATGGGATTCCGTCCAACTCAGAATAAGCCGACATCACATTTAAGGCACCTGCCTCTTTGATGGCACGCTCAAACGCAGGTAGAAAATCCATTCGGGCAGTACGCTCGCCTAGCAATACTGGTGAGGCATTCGATCCAGAGATAGGTGCTGAATGAACAGCATAATGCTTGGGTCCTGCCACCATCGAAAAAGGTGATTTAGGATCAAGGCCACCCATTCCTTGAATGATCTGCACTCCAATTTCTGAAGTTAAATAAGTATCTTCTGAATATAATTCGGCTACTCTACCCCAGCGTGGCTCGCGGGCAATACCTAAAGTAGGACCTAAAGCAACATGAGCCCCATGAATACGGGCTTCGGTACCAATAACCTTACCCACTTTATTCATCAGTTCTTTATTCCATGAAGCTCCCATACCTATTGGCATTGGAAAAACAGTTGCTCCCTGAGTCAGATAGCCATGAAGCATCTCTTCCATCAACATCACCGGAATACCTAAACGAGAGTTTTCCATGGTAATACGTTGTACCGTATTATACTCTTCAGCAGTTTTAGGATAGAAATCATGAATTGATCCCAATCCCAGATCTCCAACCTGCTCTGTAACTTTTTCCTTATTAATCTCACCATCCACTTTCAGATAATCACCCCGGGTCATGTTCATCTGACGCACCTTTTCCTGCAGCGTCATCTCCTTCAAAAGAAGTTCCGCTCGTGTCTCTTCCGGTAACGATGCATCTTTCCACCCCTCTGTCCTTCCGCAGGCCGAAACCATCAGGGCAATTAACAGTATTTGTGCAATCCTTTTCATATATTTTATTTTATTATTCTCTAAAACAGATCAATTTCTGCTATAGCAGCCTGTTGGCTGTCACCAGCAATTTCCTTTGTTGTAATTCTTACAAATTGAGCCTCAACCGACTCTTTGAAGTAATGCGTACGGGTTGTTGGCATATTTATCAGATTACCAAACTCAAAATCATCTGCCTTAACCCATGATTTTCCGTTACTACTTATCTCTACCACACCGCGCTGGATCATTCCTTCTTTGTTTTCTTTTTGTGGAGTATAAGAAAATCCTTTCAAGATTTTTAACTCCGAAAGATCAATGGTAATAGTATGTTTATGTCCGGCATTTGTCAACCAGTATGTTTCAACATCTGCATCAATGGCAAGAACTGCTTCGTGATCTTTCAGCTGAGAACTTGTGTTTTTCACTTTCCAATCTTTTTTAATCAACCCAACATTCTGAAGTAAAACAGGACCCTGCTTTCCATTATTAAAAGCTCGGGCTTTCACTTCAGCTGATTCAATCAATACAGGTTCAGTAAACAGCTCAGATTCCATCGTTGGCTCAGATCCATCCAACGTATATCTGATTTGCAGATTTTTATTCAAATTAGCTACAGGATCCAACCCATGTAATTTCCAGCGAAAAACATGCTTACTGGGTTCAATGGTTACTTTTCCTTCGATATCGCGTGTCAGCTGCAACTGAGGAGGCTGAACATCGCAATAATAAGCAGCTATATTTGCTATTGCCGGATAATAACGCGAATCAAGAACAGTGAACCGGAACTTATCGGAAGTAACCTGAGGGAAACGAAGAATTCGTTTATATCCAATATTAGTTCCTTTTGCAATCTCCTTCCATTCACCTTTAATCCAGGCTTCCACTTTATGGTCAGCAACACGCTCGCCATGCGACTGAATAGCTTCCTGAATTACAAAACGATTAATGGTTACAGGCTCCTTAGTGGTAATCTCAATACTGTTGTTTGTTTCATCAAGCAATTCAAAAGTGGAAGTATTTCCATCCAATACCTTAGTTGAACCGGCTGCTGATGCAAACAAATTAGTTCCGTAAGTATTTTTAATTCTTTCACCTGTTTCTTTCAATACTTTGACATCCTCATCAGAAAATAAACCATCACGATTTGGAGGTATATTTAACAGGAAGATTGAGTTTCCACCCACTGAGCGCTCATACATATCAAAAACATCATCTGTACTTCGTACCATTTGTGTAAGATCGTCACGATAAAACCATCCTTCGCGAATTGATGTATTGGTTTCGGCTGGTTGATAATGCAAATACTTTCCTTGCACCAGCTTCTCCTCACTTGCCAGATCATGATCCATCAAATCCGGAAACATATTCATAGTTTGAGGATTATCCTGATAAGGAATCACATTCCATTCTGTATTGCGGGTATCTCCTTCCTCGTTACCACACCAACGAATATCTTCTTTACCAAAGATAACTGCATCGGGTGCCAACTCTTTAATCATCTTTCTCCAGGCTCGGTAATTATACTTTTGACCACCTTTATGTTTTGGGTGAGCTCCATCGAACCAAACCTCATGAATGGGTCCATACTCAGTGAGTAATTCAAAAAGCTGATTCATAAAATACTCATTGTAATCGTCCACATTGGCGGTAAAAGTGGCTTTATTTTCAAACGGACGACCTTTTACAGGGCGAGGAATAACTCTATCGGTATATGAACTCAGGTTTCCATATAAACCATCAAGGCTTTCAATCTGGTATAAATCGGCAGGCGAAAGATAGATACCCAGCTTTAATCCATATTTTTGACACGATGCAGATAAGTGTTTTAACACATCTCCTTTTCCATTTTCAAAAGGAGACGACATTACACCATGTTTAGTGTAACGACTTTGCCATAAGACAAAACCGTCATGATGTTTGGCAGTAAAAATAACTTTTGTCATGCCGGCTGCCTTAATGCTTTCGCACCATTGGTCAGTATTAATATTTTGAAGGTTAAAAACCATTGGATCTTCAAAGCCATTACCCCACTCTTTTTGGGTGAAAGTATTAGGACCAAAGTGTATAAAAGCAATAAACTCATCTTCTAAAGCTTTGATTTGCTCCTGAGTAGGAACAACGTGAGCTGCCTTTAAGATAATACTATCTGGCGTATCTGTCTCTGTAACAGCAATAGTATTGGCAGTTTTCATTAATAAACCTGACGGTCCGTTACAACCGACGATTAAAGACAAAACAAACAGGCAAAAGACAATGCGTTTTTCCATACTTTATTTCTTTTTTAAGAATGGTTTTAATATGATTCAAAAATCTGTTTTAGTTTGCTTAAAAACAACATTTCGAAACTAAATAAAAGTTAAAACAAACTTTTTATAAGTATTTTGATTGCAAATATAAGGTTTTAAAACAAAAGTAGTTCTTCTGAAATTGTCCAATTATTCTAAAACAAGATCCTTTTATCTAGCTTACACATTCATTATCAATTTATTTAATCTTTCTTAGATATTCAATAATTGAATCTACCGGAATGAAGTGATTATTTATTAAGCAGCAACAGAATCGCGATAAAAAGAATAATTACAACATTTATCATCCACTATTTCATTAGCTTATACAGACATTCCACTTTGAATCTTTACTTAGCCTAAAATGATAATAAACTCATTTTAATTCATGCACATTCATGCAATTATCAACACAAATATATGCACATAATTTTATTAACTTACTATGAAATACCGAATTAATTGCATATAAATGCGTTTTATCGCCATATTAAGAGTAGTTAATTATCAAAAACAGCATTATAACTTTAACATAAAAAGCGACACTACAAACCAACCCCAAAATTAGTCTATCAATCTATTTATCTTTACTTTAAAACATTAAATACCAAACAAAAATTGAACTTATCATAGAATTATTCAATATCAAAAACTTTAAAATAATGCTGATTAAAAGAAAAATTAACACCAAACATGCAAATACATGCAAATAAGAAATTAAATTTGCATTAACTAAATAGCAAAATCTGTATCAATCATGTTGAAATATATCTTCACCTTTTCACTGATCATTACTCTGGCATCTTGTACAAGCAAACAAGAATCAATTGGAGATAAAGAGATAGAAATTTTTCAGAATCAAGCCATCAACTTTAATCCGGAAGAGAACACAACCAATCTGAGTGATGATATTATCAAAATAGACAACGGCAGAATCATTCTCAAAAAAGTATCCTTACCAAAGTATTCAAAACATGTGAACATCAGCATTGAAGCCGAAATTGTTTCAGCTGGTGATCCATGGGATAAAACAGGATCATTATTTATCATTCCATCATCAAGCAACATAAACTTTTTAACGGAACACGATGCTTTTGTTGATATTTATAAAGACACAAAAGACGAAGACTTGTTTGCAGGCATAATTCCAACAGGTAAATATTCGCCTGCAATTGAGCTCCTACGTTTTATGACTCCTTTTGGCGTTGGTCATTTCTCTCACGATGACCAAATTCTGAAACGCAAACCTGTTTACATTCCTCACTGGGAAGAAAAAGTAACCTGGATACAAGACATCACTCAGCTTTGCAGCGAACTGGAAAATGAAGTATGGATAGGGGCCTTTGTTGATGTTTGGACAAAACAAGGATATGCCATTTCTGCCAAATTAAAATACCAGGAGTCAAAGGCTGAAGTTTATAAAAAGGAAGAAACAAAGGTGATTCCATTAGCCAATACAATGCGCTACATTAGTCCTCAGCGATTATTCGATGGATTCAGCCGAAACGACATCACCTATGATTTTGAAGTAACAGACGATTTTTCAACAGCACAGTTGTACTATATCACAACCGGGCATGGTGGGCATAGCGAGGGTGATGAATTTGTTAAGAAAGAAAATATTGTATCTGTAAACGGAACGGTCCTTTATAAAGATATCCCCTGGAGAGACGATTGCGCATCATATCGTCGATTCAATCCTCACTCTGGCGTTTGGACCATGAAAAGAACGGCTCGCGTTGGCAACCTTAGAACAGGCGATACCAAAGAATCAGAAATTGAAGAATTCATAGCTTCATCTGATTTATCCAGATCGAACTGGTGCCCGGGCTCCCAGATTGAACCAATGGTTTTTAATGTAACGAACCTGAAAAAAGGAAGAAACAGCATAACAATCAGCATACCAGAAGCTCAACCTGAAACCATCAATGAGTTGAATCACTGGAATGTTTCAGCCTACATTGTTTTAACCCGATAATCTTGCTAAAATAATGAATCAACCATGTTAAAAGAAGAAAGACAAAATATCATCTTAGAAAAAATCAAACAATCATCTAAGGTATTATCATCAGAGCTAAGCATTGATTTAAATGTTTCGGAAGACACCATTCGGCGCGATTTAAAAGAACTGTCGCAACAAGGTTTGATTCGTAAGGTGCATGGTGGAGCCATCTTAACCGATTCATCATCGTACATACCCATGAAATACGATGACAGAAAAACATTTGCAGCTGAAGAAAAACAATTGATTGCTCAAAAGGCAGTTTCATTGCTCAAAGATGATATGCTGATATTTATTGACGGAGGAACCACCAATCTGGAAATAGCAAAACAGCTACCTTCTGATATTAAACTATCGGTCATGACCAATTGTCTGCCAGTTGCATCGGAATTATTATCAAAAAGTAATGTTCATACTTACTTCTTAGGTGGAGAATTTTTGTCTGATGTACCCATTACAGTGGGCACAGATACTCTAAACCTGCTAAACGAAGTAAATGCCGACATATTTTTTATTGGAACACGAAGCCTTAGTATCGACAGAGGTCTTACTGATATTGACAGGTCGGAAGTATTGGTCAAACGTAAAATGTCTGAACGAAGTGCTAAAACAGTTTCAGTTGCACTGAGCGAAAAACTTGATTCGGTTCAGAATTTCAACATCATACCCATTGAAAAACTGGATATTTTAATAACAGAGCTCAATCCGGACAATCCAATATTAAAACCTTATATAAAACTTGGTTCTTTACAAGTAATATAAACCAAAAAAATAGTAGGCAACTACTAATCTCAGATAAAATTGAAAGTAGTAAACAGAAGCAATGTATAAATTAGAAGTTAGCACTTACAGTATTGAAGGTGTAAAAGAAGCATTAAAATTGGGAGTTGACAGACTGGAGCTATGTGCCAACATTAAAGAAGGCGGAACTACTCCCAGCTTTGGCTTTATAAAGGCAGCCTTGAACACAGGCCACTCCAATGTATTTATTATAGTTAGGCCACGTGGAGGTGATTTTCTTTATTCGAATGATGAATTTGATATCATAAAAAAAGACATCATCGAAGCGAAAAAAATGGGCGTTCACGGTGTTGTGTGCGGCATTTTAAATGCAGATGGATCAATCGACAAATGCAGAACAAGACAACTGGTAGAATTAGCAGAACCTATGAAATTCACCTTTCATCGCGCTTTTGACATGTCGTGTGACTATAAAAAATCATTAGCAGATTTAATTGACTTAAAAGTAGATACCGTATTAACTTCGGGAACAAAAGAAACTGCTTTAGAAGGAAAAGAAATCATTAAAGAACTGGTTGAAATAGCTGCAGGTAAAATAAATATTTTGGTTGGAAGCGGTGTTAATGCCAGTAATATTGAAGAATTGCAAGTTGCAACAGGCGCCAATGAATTTCACATGTCGGCAGTTAAAATGATTCAGTCGGAAATGACTTTTACCAACAACAATTTAAATATGGGTAACATCGAATCAGAAGAATACCTTAAACAGACCGTTGACGAAGAAAAGATTGAAGCCGCAATGAAAGTTATTAAAAAACTGAACAACACATTATAAATCTTACTAAACATCGATAAAACTCAGTCCTATGTTACAAAGATTATTACAACTATCATTCATATTCATCCTCGCAATCCTTTATTCCTGTTCTTCCAGGGATCAGGCATTAAAAAGCTACGAATTGAATGCAGACTGGACTTTTCGTCAGGCTGATGAAGAAAGCTGGCATCCTGCCATTGTTCCGGGTAACGTACATATCGACCTTGAAAACGCTGGAATTATTGATAATCCGTTTTATGGAACCAATGAGGATAGCGTACAATGGGTCGAACATAAAGACTGGGTTTATCAGGGTGAATTTACAATTAATGATGAAACACTGAATTTTGATAATATAGAATTAGAATTTCTGGGATTGGACACCTATGCTGATGTAACATTAAATGGTCATAAACTATTTAGTTCGGAGAATATGTTTCTTGCCTACAGCAGTGAGGTAAAGCAGTATTTAAAGAAAGGCACCAATAAGCTTGAGGTTCTTTTTCATTCACCCATTAAAATGGCAATGCCTTTGCATAAAAAGGCAAAATATACCTATCCTGCCGATAACGACCGATCGGAAGAACATTTGAGTGTATACACCCGCAAGGCGCCCTATCATTATGGTTGGGATTGGGGCCCACGCTTTGTTACTTCAGGCATTTGGCGTCCTGTTAAAATAAACGCCTGGAATGATGCCCGTTTTAACGATGTTCAGTTTGTACAAAACACTTTGAGTGAAGAAAAAGCAGAAATAACCTTCAACTACGAAATAGAAGCATCAACAGCTTCAAATGCAACCGTTTCCTTAACTTTTGGAAGTATCGAAGCCAACAAAGAAGTTGAACTTCAGAAAGGGAAAAACAGAGTATCCATTGATATTACAGTTGATAATCCAGAAATCTGGTGGCCCAATGGCATGGGTGAACAAAAACTATATGCTGTCACATCTGAATTAAAAACCAATAGTCAGCTTTTGGATTCAAAGAGTCAAAAAATTGGTTTGAGAACCATTGAAGTTATTAATCAACCTGATTCTTTAGGCGTTAGTTTCTACTTCAAGGTAAATGGCACTCCAACTTATATGCGTGGGGTAAATTACATACCAAATGATATCTTTTTAGGCAGAATGACTGATTCTGTTTACCAAAACAACTTCAATGATTTATTGGCCTCTAATATGAACATGGTTCGGATTTGGGGTGGTGGTGTTTACGAAGACGATCGCTTCTTCGACCTGGCAGACGAAAAAGGTATTTTATTATGGCAGGATTTTATGTTTGCCTGTACTATGTATCCGTCGGATGATGTGTTTCTGGCAAATGTGGCCAACGAAGCAGAATACAACATCAAACGCCTGCGTAATCACCCAAGTTTGGCAATCTGGTGTGGTAACAACGAGATAAATGTTGGATGGCATAATTGGGGGTGGCAACAAACTTATGGCTATACCGAAGAAGATCAAAAAGAGCTTCTGGAAGGATACAACAAATTATTTCATCAATTATTACCAAACAAACTCAAAGAACTGGATCCACAACGTTTCTATTACGATTCATCACCCATCAGTAACTGGGGTGATATCAATGATATGAAGATAGCCGACAACCACTATTGGGGTGTATGGTGGGGCAAACATGAATTTGAAAAGATGAACGAATATGTTCCTCGATTTATGAGCGAATTTGGCTTTCAATCCTTCCCTTCGATGGAAACAATAAAAACTTTTTCGGAAGAAAAGGACTGGGACATTGAATCCGATGTGATGAAGACCCATCAAAAGAGCTCAATTGGCAATGTAACCATTAAAGAATACATGCAACGCGATTATAATATGCCAACCAACTTCGTAGATTTTGTCTACCTCAACCAGGTAATGCAGGCTGAAGGTATGCGCATTGGTTTTGAAGCTCAGCGTCGCAATAAACCTTTCTGCATGGGTTCACTTTACTGGCAACTAAACGATGTTTGGCCGGTGGTGTCATGGTCGGGAATTGATTATTATGGACGTTGGAAGGCCATGCAGTATTTCATCAAAAAAGCGTATGAACCGGTAATCACTTCCTCAGTAATGGATAATGATTATCTTCAGGTCAATCTGATTTCAGATAAAATTACTGAAACCAATGTGACAAGCTCCTTACAAATTATACAACTCGATGGCACCGTTATATGGGAACAAAACAAAGAATACAAACTGGAACCAAATGCAAACCAGGTTATTCTGAAAACTCCTTTAAAACAATTGATTGGAAGCATTGCTAAAAACAAGGTTATACTTGTAATGAATACTGTATACGATTCAAACCAAACCGAGACAACCTTCTTATTCTCTAAAGTGAAGCAACTTGCTTTGCAGAATCCTGATGTTGATATTAAGGTTATTGAGAATGGAAATATAGCTGAAGTAACTCTTAAAAGTTATGCATTTGTAAAAAACATTGAGTTAGTAGCTGAAGGTATCGATGGCAAATGGAGCGATAATTACTTTGATATGATTCCCGAGAAAGAATATAAAATCAGTTTTAACAGCAACAATCCAATTCATGATCTGAAATCCAAATTGCAAGTTAAATCTGTAAAAAATACCTACTAGTCATGAATAAATTATTATTGTTTGCATTACTTGCCTTAGTAACCTTTTCGTGCAAAGGCAAGTACGACGAAGAATTAACAAAAGCTCTGGAATTAAGCGGCAACAACCGGGCTCAACTGGAAAAGACCATTGAACACTACGATGGAGAACAACAGGAGGCAGCTAAATTTCTGATCAGATATATGCCTGAGCGTGATCTGACTACATTGAATTTTGAATTTCTGACGGAGAATATAGATTATGCCTATGTTGCACGCGAAGAATTTCCCTGGGCTCAGGCTCTGGATAAGGAAACCTTTTTCAACGAGGTACTCCCCTATGTTTCATTGAACGAAACCCGCGAACGCTGGCGTGCTGATTTCTACACCCGTTTTAAAAAATATCTTACTGATGCCAAAACTATTGAAGATGCCATCTGGGCCATCAACAATAATATTTTAAATGAGGTGAACGTTGAATACAATACCAAGCGTAATAAGCCTGATCAGAGTCCATACGAATCAATGGAGATAAACATGGCTTCCTGTTCAGGGTTATCCATTCTTTTGGTTGATGCCTTTCGTGCAGTTGGAATTCCTTCACGTGTTGCCGGAACACCCAATTGGTACAACAATTCAGGTAATCACAACTGGGTTGAAGTAAAAGTGAACGGCCAATGGCATTTTACCGAATATTATCCTTCCGGAACATTTGATGAAGCCTGGTTTTTGGAACGTGCAGGTAAAGCTAATGATGAAGATGCCTATCAATGGATTTATGCTTCCTCATACAAACCAACAGAAATAACTTTCCCCCTTGTTTGGGACGAAAATATCAAATATGTATATGCTACCAACGAAACACCTCGATACAAAAGGCTTTACGCTGAACAAAATCTGGGTGTGGTTAATGGCATTCCTGTTCAGGTTATTATGTTATTAGGTGACCAATGCAGCATTAGTGGCAATAACCGTGTTAAAGCAGAAGTTAAATTGCTTAACAACGGCTCAGTGGCTGACAGTGGATATACCAGTGGACCCGAAGATGATATGAATCGTTATCTGACTTTTCCGCTTGATAAGAATAAAAAATATGAACTTCAGTTCGTCAACTCAAAAGGAGAAACCATTACTCAATCATTTGGGACGGAAGACCAGGAAGAACAAATTATTCTGAGTTATTAATAAATCAGTCAAAATGAATGTTAGATAATTAGAAATTACAATTCATAAAAGTAAAAAAGCATTGAAGAAGTTACTGATCATTCTATTTTTAGCAGCAACCATTGGTTTACAGGCTCAGGAATTCAACTTTATTGAACCTGAACAATACTTGTGTTATAAAATCGACCATGACTTTACCATTGATGGAAACATCAATAAAACGGAGTGGCAAAAGGCAGATTGGACTCACCTTTTTGTTGATATTGAAGGAAGAGATTTTAAAAAGCCTTATTACAATACAAGAGCCAAAATGCAATGGAGCGATCAGTACCTTTATTTTGCTTTTGAATTAAAGGATCATCATATCTGGGCCAATATCACTCAGAAAGATGCCGTAATTTTCCATGATAACGACATTGAGATTTTTATTGATGCCAATGGAGATACTCACAATTATCTCGAACTTGAATTAAACGCCTTGAATACGGTTTGGGATTTATTTCTAACAAAACCCTATCGTGAAGGCAGTCCTGTTTTAAACGAATTTGATTTTGTGGGATTACAAACGGCAGTGCAAATAAATGGCACATTGAACAATCCACATGATGAAGATGATTCATGGACAGTGGAAGTAGCCATTCCATGGTCAAATCTGGTTACCACATTTACTCATCGTCGTTTACCTCATCATGGAGAAAATATGCGCATGAACTTTTCACGGGTTCAATGGGAAACTCAGGTAGTTGATGACAAGTATGAAAAAGTCCGAAACCCTGAAACAGCCAAACCTCTTCCTGAAAACAACTGGATTTGGTCGCCAATGGGTGTAATTGATATGCACCGTCCGGAGCTTTGGGGAATAGTAACATTCGTTGATCAACCAATTAATCAATCTTTCTTCAATAAAGATGAGGAGATATTACGACAGTTATTATCGCACATTTACAAAGTACAGCGAAGTGAGTATCGAAAAACCGGAAAATACTTTCACACACCTGATCAGTTAAACATTACAAATGAATTACTTGCAAAATATAACATCCATATGGATGTACTCGAATATTCATTTGAATTAAAAGGATCTACTCCTGATAATAAAGTCAGTTATTATTGTAATACCGAAGGTCGTTTAGTTAAAATCCAATAAAGTAAAGTCTATGAAGTTACCTGTTTTATTTATAGCATTGTTTTCTTTGATATTCGTATCCTGTTCGACAAAAAAGCAGGAAGTAGAAACCAAAAACTGGATCTGGGTTTATGCCAACAAGGACAAAACAACTGATGAGTGGACTCAACAGTTGGAGCAATACAATAAAATAGGAATTAAAGCCATTTTACTGGGAGCAAATAAGGAGGTATTACAAAGGGTAATACCATTGGCACATCAGAAAAACATTGAGGTACACGCCTGGATGTGGACTTTAAACCGCAACGGCGATACGATAGCTGCACAAAATCCCAATTGGTTTTCAGTAAATCGTTTGGGTGAATCGTGTTACGACAAAAAGCCCTATGTTAATTATTACAGCTGGGTGTGCCCTTCCATTCCTGAGGTACAAAAGCACATTTTAAAACAGGTAGCCGATCTTCTAAAAATCGAAGGTCTTGACGGCATACATCTCGATTACGTAAGATATTCCGATGCTATCTTACCCAAAGGATTATGGAAAAAATACGATTTAGTTCAAGACAAAGTTTATCCGGAATGGGATTACGGTTACAACCCTTCCAATCTTAAATTTTTCAAAGCCTTGTACGGATATAACCCGGTAGATCTGAAAGATCCGAACACAGATGAAAACTGGGTTGAATTCAGACTAAATACGGTTACTGAATTGGTGAATAAAATTGCCGATCTGGTTCATAGTCAAAACAAACAACTGACAGCGGCAGTATTTCCTTCGCCTCGAATGGCTCGCGAAATGGTTTACCAGGCTTGGGACCAATGGAATCTTGATGCAGCACTTCCAATGATCTACCACAATTTTTACGAAGAAGACCTGGACTGGATTGGTGAGACAACAGCAGATGGTGTGGCAACAATTGATGGAAAATTCCCCATCTACACAGGTTTGTTTGTACCTGATTTAAAAGATGGTGATTTAAAAGCTGCAACTAAAATTGCCATTGGATCAGGCGCTGAAGGATGGGCTTTGTTCGATGCCGGTTCATTTGAAAGATTACATCAATCTAAAATTGAATAAAATGAGAATATATTCAGGCATTATAATCAGCCTTCTTCTGTGGTCATGTTCAAATAAACAGATTGCCACCAATAATGATACAAGTTTACTAAGCTATGTGAATCCTTTTATGGGCACAGACGGACCTGGTAACACCTACCCCGGAGCCCAATTTCCCTTCGGTGCTGTTCAGTTAAGTCCGGATCATGGATTAAGTGGCTGGGATCGCATATCGGGTTACTCCTACCCCGACACCATCATTAGTGGATTTAGTCATATGCATTTAAGCGGCACCGGTGCTGGCGATTTATACGACCTGCTCTTCATGCCCATCAACAATCGTAGTTCAAGAACGATCAAGGAGAATGGTAACCGCCCCTTTTCAGTTTTCTCCCACTCTGAAGAGGGAGCCTCTCCGGGATACTATTGGGTGATGCTTCAGGACTTTGGTATAAAGGCAGAAATGACGGCAACCACCCGAGGCGGAGTTCAACGCTACCACTTTCCCGCCGACGCAGGTAAAGCCGTTATTCTCGATTTGGGATATGCCTTAAATTGGGATGGCCCCACTGACACCTACATCAAAATTATTGATAACAATACTCTAATAGGTTATCGCTTATCATCTGGTTGGGCAGCCGACCAACGTGTGTATTTTAAAGCTGAGTTTTCAATACCCTTCAATACCTACCAGCTATTTGAAGAAGACAATGAAGTTCAATCAGAGGCTCATGCAAAACACACAAAAATCAAACTCAATTTCGACTCTAACCAGGAAGAAGTGATTGAGATTAAGGTATCATTGGCATCTTCTAATTTGGAAGGAGCCAAAGCCAACTTTGCTTCTGAATTAGCCAACAAAAGCTTTGCTGAAATAAAAGTGGAAGCGGAACAAGCATGGATGAATGAATTATCAAAGATTTCCATTGAATCCAATGATGAAGAGCTGAAGAAAACTTTTTATACCACACTTTATCAAACCATGTTGAATCCACGTGTTTTTTCTGATGTAAACGGGTATTATAAAGCTCCGAATGGAAAAACAGAACATGCTGATAATTTTACGCGTTATGAGTTATTCTCTCTATGGGATACTTTCAGAGCGGCTCATCCACTTTACACGATTATGCACCCAAACAGGGTTCAGGATATGGTTAAATCCTTCATGGCTCATTATCACGAGAGTGGATTATTACCTGTTTGGTCACTCGAGGGCAACGAAACCAATATGATGATTGGCTATCATTCGGTACCTGTTATTGTAGATGCTTATTTTAAAGGTTTATTGAATGATTTAAATGCTGAAGACCTGTATACGGCCTGCAAAGCATCTGCCATGCAGGATGCTCACCGAATAGACGAGTATAAAGCAAAAGGTTTTGTTACGGCAGATGAAAAGCATGAAAACTGGTCGGTATCCCTGACATTGGAATATGCTTATGATGATTGGTGCATTGCCCAATTGGCAAAAGATCTTGATAAGCAAGAAGACTATCAGTATTTCATGAAACGATCTGACAACTGGGCCAATCACTACGATGATGAAAGCTCTTTTCTGAGAACAATTGAAGCTGATGGTACCTTTATCAAACATTTTATACCTAAAGAATATACACATGATTACTGCGAATCGAATGCATGGCAGTATTTCTGGTTTGTTCCTCATAATATTCAAGGCTTGATAAATAAATTAGGTTCATCAGAACGGTTTGAAGAAAAACTGGATTCGATGTTTAGCTATTATCCCCAACCCGATGATAAACTTCCCATCTTCAGCACAGGTATAATAGGCCAGTATGCACATGGAAATGAACCAAGCCATCATGTTGGTTATTTGTACAATTTTATTGGTAAACCCTGGAAGACACAGGCAATCGTACGACAGATAGCTGAAAGTCAGTATTCCGCAACTCCAGATGGACATTGTGGAAACGAAGATTGTGGACAAATGTCGGCCTGGTTTGTGTATTCAGCTTTGGGCTTTTACCCGGTTAATCCGGCAGATGGCAACTATGTTATCGGAAGCCCTCTAATGAATAAAGCAACCATCCGACTAGAAAATGGCAAACAATTTGTTGTAAAAGCTGAGAATCTGTCAAAAGACAATATTTATATACAGGAAGCCATCCTTAATGGCAAAACACTGAAAAAATCCTACATCCGACACCAGGACATAATTAATGGAGGCGAGTTGATCTTTTTAATGGGATCAGAGCCCAATATTGACTTATGGACTGATACGAATGCTTATCCTCCGTCCGACGAACTAAAAGATTAGAACAATGAGTGGAAGAAGAAATTTTATTAAGATGGCTTTAATGGGAGGCGCTGCTATTGCTTCCCAGGGTTTAAAGGCACGAACTGCGAAAGCCAATGGTTTTAAAGGAAAATCCGGAAATAAGCCTTTGGTAATATCAACCTGGAACCATGGTATCCCGGCCAATGCCGAGGCATGGAAAATCTTAAGCAAAGGTGGAAAGTCGATTGATGCAGTTGAAAAAGGCGTAATGATTCCTGAAGGTGATCCAGAAATACGCAGCGTAGGCTATGGAGGATACCCTGACAGGGATGGTAATGTTACATTGGATGCTTCCATCATGGATTACAATATGGATACGGGAGCTGTCTGTTTCCTGCAAGGTATTAAACACCCAATTAATGTAGCCAGGTTGGTAATGGATAAAACACCTCATGTGATGCTATCCGGAGAAGGAGCATTGCAATTTGCCTTGGAACAAGGATTTAAAACCGAGAATCTATTAACCGAAAAATCCAGAAAAGACTGGGAAGAGTGGAAAAAGAAATCGGATTACAAACCGGTTATCAATATTGAAAATCATGATACTATAGGCATGTTGGCCATCGATAAAGAAGGTCGTGTAGCAGGAGCTTGCACCACATCAGGGGCATCATGGAAAATGTACGGACGTGTTGGTGATTCTCCTATTGTAGGTGCAGGTTTATTTGTTGATGGTGAGGTAGGCGGAGCCACAGCTACCGGCTTGGGAGAAGCAGTTATTCGCACTGCAGGTAGTGCCATTGTGGTTGAATTAATGCGTAATGGACTGTCTCCATTTGATGCCTGCAAAGAAGCCACTCATCGTATTTACAAACAGCACAAAGGCCGTCCTGAATTTGACTATCTGCAGGTTGGATTTATTGCCATCAACAAACATGGCGAATACGGTGGTTACAGCCTTCGCAAAGGATTTAACTATGCTGTTTACGACGAAAAGGCTGGTAATCGAATGGAAGATGCTGTATATTATTACGAAGAATAAACAAGAGGATTGGTAATGAAGATATTTAAAAATAATGCAAAGTATTTAATCAAAAACCTCCCCCTTGCTATCCTTTTCCTTTTTGTATCAACACTAAATGCACAGGAAAAGGATTATACCCAATTTGTTGATCCTTTTATTGGGACAGGTGGTCACGGCCATACTTTCCCGGGAGCAACACTGCCGTTTGGCATGGTCCAGCTAAGTCCGGATACCGGAGTGGAAGGCTGGGACTGGTGTTCGGGCTACCATGCTTCCGACAGTTCGATTATTGGTTTTTCGCACACGCATTTAAGTGGAACAGGTGGAGCCGATTATGGCGATGTACTACTAATGCCAACCATTGGAAAAGTAAATTTTGAACCAGGCACCAAAGCTGATCCTGACGCAGGTTATCGAAGCCGTTTTAGTCATCAGAACGAAACAGCTTCACCGGGTTATTACTCGGTTCTGTTAGAAGATTATAATATCAAGGCTGAATTAACTGCCACGCTTCGTACAGGAATGCATAAATACACGTTTCCAGCCTCTGAAGATGCTCACATCATACTTGATCTGAAACACGGAATTGCAAATAATGTAACTGATTCGGAGCTTAAAATACTTTCTGACACTAAGGTGGAAGGAAAACGTTTTTCGCAGGGATGGGCCAGTAATCAACAATTATTTTTTGCCATTGAATTTTCTAAACCTTTTGAAAAAAAAGAACTGGCAAAGGATGATCAGATCATTTCTTCCACATCTGAAGCACAGGGTAAAAATATTAAAGCTGCCTTTAGTTATCAAACAAAAGAAGGTGAAAGCATCCTTGTGAAAGTGGCCATCTCATCTGTATCATGCGAAAATGCATGGGCTAACATGAAGGCCGAAAACAGCGGATTTGATTTTGATGTAATCCTGACTAAAGCTAAAGAAACATGGAACAAAGAATTATCCAGGATTGAAGTGGAAGGTGGTTCTGCTGATGATAAAGTGATCTTTTACACAGCTTTGTATCATACTAAAATACACCCTAATACATTTCAAGATGTTAATGGTGAGTATCGAGGTATGGATATGAAGGTTCATAAAGCTGAAGACCGTACTCATTACACTTTATATTCATTATGGGATACATTCCGTGCGTTACATCCTCTTTACTCCATTATCGACACAAAAAATAACAACGATTTTATCAAGGCGATGATTGCCAAGTATGATGAATCGGGCCGTTTGCCTGTTTGGGAACTGTGGAGCAACGAAACCAACACCATGATTGGCTACCATTCGGTACCTGTAATTGCCGATGCAATTCTAAAAGGATATTACACAGGCGATGTAGAAAAAGCTTACCAGGCAATGGTAAGCTCAGCCATGACTGATGGGCAGGGATTAAAAGACTATAAACACATGCATTATATTCCGCGCGAAAAAGAAGCTAACTCTGTATCGAAAACAGTGGAATATGCCTTTGATGATTATGCCATCGCCCAGGTTGCTCTGAAATTAGGCAAAATGGATGATTACAAGGAATTCACGCTTCGATCACTTAATTATAAAAACGTGTTTGATCCGGAAACTAAATTTATGCGTGGACGTGACGAAAACGGAGTATGGAATCCCTACTTTAATCCAATGGCCATCACATTATTTGGATCCGGAGATTTTACCGAAGGAAATTCCTGGCACTATTCATTCTTTGCTCCTCACGACATGAACGGGTTGATTGAGTTATATGGAGGGAAAGAAGCTTTCATTGCCAAGTTGGATGAGATGTTCGGTCAGGAAGCGGTAAACGACAATGAGCATGCACATGATGTTACCGGACTGATCGGTCAGTACGCACAGGGTAACGAACCATCGCACCATGTAATTTACACCTACAATTTTGCCCAGCGTCCGGATAAAACACAGGCAATGATTCGTCGCGTATTACAAGAGATGTATACTACTGATAGAGATGGTTACAGTGGAAATGAAGATACAGGTCAGATGTCTGCCTGGTATGTTTTATCATCCATGGGCTTCTACCCTATGAATCCTGTTAGTGATCAATACATAATTGGAAGTCCTGCATTTGAGAAAATCACCATTAACCTCGAGGATGGTAAACAATTTGTTATTGAAGCCAGGAACAATTCTGAGTCTAATGTTTATATCAGCTCTGCCACATTGAATGGTAAAGCTTATAAGTATACCTACCTCAAACATTCAGATATTATTAAGGGTGGTAAACTAACCTTCGAGATGAGTTCAACTCCTCAAAACTGGGGAACATCCATTGAAGCAACTCCTGTTGAATGGGCTAAAGAAGAAGGTATTGAAATTGAGCCTCGTCCATTAAAGGCTTTTATGCCATATCCGGCTACTCAGTCACGTAATTTTGAAGATGAACTTTCGGTAGCATTGCAATGTCAAACAGAAGATGTAGTTATTTATTATACGCTGGATGGAAGCATTCCTACTACAAATTCAAAGATATACAGCAAGCCTATCGTTCTAAAGAAATCAACAACATTAAAAGCTATCAGTGTTAAGGATGGTTATATCAACAGTGATGTTAAAAACATTCAGTTCCGTAAAGCCTATTTTAACAACGGAACCAATGAATATCCTATTCTTTCAAGCAATGCAACTATATCAGAAGCTTATAATCCGGGTATTCAAACATTGATTGATGGCAAGTTGGGTTCGAACAATTATCGCGATGGACTTTGGACTGGCACAAACGATGAAAAATTTGAAGCAGTCATTGATTTTGGCAAAAAGAACAAAATCAGTCAGGTGAGTGTGAATTTCACTCAAAACACCGGATCATGGATCTTTCCACCTAAATCAATTACTATTTCAGGATCGAATGACGGTGAAAACTTTACAGAGATTGCGAAAGAAGAATATGAACTACCAAACAGTCATGTTGACATACTAGTTTTAACGAAAAAACTGGTTGCAAAGACAAAAGTTCATTATTTAAAAGTAGTCATTGAAAGTGGAGGTATATTGCCAAGCTGGCACTCAGGATCAGGTTTACCATCCTACTTATTCATTGATGAGATAACGGTTGAGTAAATTATTGATGAGTCGATTAATCGATTTTCAATGCGACAATCTGTGATTCAATAATATCTAATGCATTAATCTTGATTGAGAATAAAAACATTCAAACATGAAACGAATATTAACCATCATAACAGCAGTTGGCCTATTGAGTTCTCTAAGTGCTCAAAACCCGGCTGACTATGTCAATCCGTTTATTGGCAGCGATAACTACGGAACAACTAATCCGGGGGCTATTGTTCCCAGAGGGATGATCTCGGCTGTTCCCTTTAATGTATCGGGCCAACCCAACAAACATGAAAAAGACAGTAATTGGTGGAGTACCCCATACTCAAACGTAAACGAGACATTTACAGGTTTTAGTCATGTAAATCTTTCGGGTGTTGGATGCCCTGACCTGGGAACCATTATTCTGATGCCTACAACTGGAGAACTCAGAACAAGTCCCGGTGAATATGCAACAGCATACACCGACGAAGAGGCTGAGCCTGGTTATTACAGTAACAAACTGACTCGTTACGATATTAAAACAGAAGTAACAGCAAGTGTAAGAAGTGCTATTAACCGTTATACTTTCCCAGCAGGACAGGCAAACATATTATTAAACCTGGGACTGGGATTAACTAACGAGCAGGATGGTTATTTGCGCATTACATCCAGCAACGAAGTGGAAGGCTTCAGAACCGTTGGCTCTTTTTGTTACAACAGTCCTGATGAGATTTACCCGGTTTATTTTGTAATTAAGCTTGATAAAAAAGCCGATACTTACGGAACCTGGAAAAAGCCACCGCATTATAATGGTGTTGAAGGCAACTGGATGGGTTATAACGGTAAAACCCGTTTAATGGAAGAGTATACCAAACCTTTGGTTGGTGACAGTATCGGGGCTTATTTCACTTATCAGTTTGATAAAGAAACCGAAATTGAGGTACAGATTGGTGTAAGCTATGTGAGTATAGACAATGCCCGTGAAAATCTACAAAAAGAAATTGCTGGTAAACATTTTGATGAGATCCGCACTCAAGCTTATAATAAATGGAACGAAACCCTTTCGCACATCAAGGTAAAAGGTGGTACCGAAGATCAGAAAACGATTTTTTATACAGCCTTGTATCACACCCATATCCATCCCAATACACTGAATGATGTAAATGGTGAATTCCCAACTGTTGGTTCTGGTAAAACTGGTCGGACCGATGGAACCCGTTACACTGTTTTCTCATTATGGGACACCTACCGCAACATGCATCAGCTAATGAGTCTGGTGTATCCCGAAGAGCAATTAGGAATGGTTCGTTCAATGATTGATATGTATAAAGAAAACGGCTGGTTACCTAAGTGGGAATTGAACTCAACCGAGACTTTTACCATGGTAGGAGATCCTGCTGCAGTTGTGATTGCGGACACTTATATGCGTGGCTTGCGCGATTTTGATACAGAACTGGCAATGGAGGCCATGCTCAAGAGCGCCACTCAAACAGAAAAAAACCCATTACGTCCGGAATTAAGCGAATACTTAAAACACAAGTACATACCTGTTCAGGAAGAATTTGATGGTTCTGTTTCAACCACATTAGAATATGGCGCTGCTGACTTTGCTATTGCTCAGATGGCAAAAGAAATGGGACGAACTACAACCTATAAAACCTTTATGGAACGTGCCGGATATTATAAAAATATGTACGATAAAGGCGAAGGTGTGATGCGACCCCGAATGAGTGATGGCAGCTGGTTTGCACCCTTCTCTCCTATGGATGGTGCCAACTTTAAGCCTGTTACCGGATTTATTGAAGGAACCTCCTGGCATTATTCGTTTATGGTACCCTACGATGCCAAAGGTTTGATTAAACTGAATGGAGGAAGTAAGAAGTTTGTTAACAAGCTTCAAAGCGTGTTTGACAATGGTTTATACGAGCCCGACAATGAACCTGACATGGGTTATGCTTTTCTTTTCAACTATATAAAAGGTGAAGAGTGGCGAACTCAAAAAGAAGTTCGCAAGATTATTGATCATGATTACTCAAATACACCTGCAGGAATACCAGGTAACGATGATACCGGAACCATGTCGGCCTGGCTGGCATTTGCAATGATGGGCATCTATCCTGATGCTCCGGCTGTTCCCCAATACACTATTTGCAGCCCTTATTTCGATGAAATCAGTATCCAGCTGAATTCAGATTTTTACAGTGGTAAAAATTTCACTATTGAAACGGTTAAAGCAACAAATGAAGCGACCACAATCGATAAGATGGAGTTAAATGGTAAACCTTTAAACAGCTATTTTATCAGTCACGATGATATTGTAAAGGGTGGGAAGCTCAAAATCTGGATGAAGTAATTAGCACCTACTACTATTATCATTATACTATCTAAAAGCAGCTTCTCAATCTCGGGAGCTGCTTTAGTATTTTAGTTTAAACAACTATAGAATCAGTTGGATGGAATCACATCCAACACATTTTTCCGATGTGATGCTCCCCATTTTTGCAGTTGCAGAATTATTTTTACCAATTCATTTCCCGGAGTTGTTAACGAGTACTCTACAGACTTTAGATTATCATTAAGTTCTTTACGATTTACAACTCCATTGATCTCCAACTCCTTTAACTCTTTTGATAAGATTCGCGGAGATATGCCATGGCATTTTTTCATCTCGTTAAAACGTTTGGGTTCTGATGCCAGACAGAGGATTAACCGCATCTTCCACTTTCCGTTCAACACACACATTAAATCATTGAGAGGCACAAAGAAACCATTACAGTCCCCTAGTCCTGAACATTTAACACAAGCCATCGATTTCAATTAAGTAACCAGTAACAAAAAGAATACTTGTACAAAAGTAACCGAATTAATTATTTACTTTGCAGCTCATCAGAAGAAAGAAAAATGAGCATCGCAATCGTTTCTTTTACATCATTTACTATCAATCTGTTATTAGGTAGATGGAGAGCAAAATATAAGAAGTTCACCATAGCATGGTGGTTACTTATTCATGCATCTATACCTATCCTAATTCCTTTGCGCATCTGGTTGGATACTCCCAAAATATGGATACCTCTGTTTATTGGTATTGCAATTGCCGGTCAATTTATTGGCTCAAGAGTATTAACAGATAATTCAATTGAGAAAAAAAAAGGACTAATAAAATTAGAATTATCGGGTTAACTAATTGATAAACAAATTTAAAATTTTTCTTCCAGGGACATAATTAAACTGCTAGAGAACATCATTTTATTATTCAAATTCCTGAATTAGTTTCTGCACTTTACTTTTAAGTTGATTAAAGAAACGAAATCGCTCCCGCTCAGAAGTACCGCTTAACTGCATCGACTTGGATATGGTATTGTTAATCCATTTCTCTGTTTCTTCATTAAATGCTGAATCAGCAGTAAAAATGGCATTAATGGTAAATAACTTTATGGATGTTGTAGTGCCGGTTGAACCTTTCATTTGAATAAAGTCGTTCTGCATATCTACCGGACTGAGGTAAAAATTAAAAGGCGTGGATATTCCTTTGTATACTTTAGCTGCAACTTGTGTTTTTTGCTCAATATCACAAACCATATCATGCAATTGATTAACCAATTGCAATGCTGTTTCTTTTGATTCAAAACTGCCAATATCCCTATAATATTCTAATAAATTCAAAATCGGTTCGATGGTATGATCACTCCATATCTCAATGGAAGGGATTTGTAGGAACGAATCAACTATGGTTTGATAGGGGACTTTAAGTTTATCAGGATTTAACTTTTTTACAAAAGCTTCATAGGTAATTACCTCGTTGTTTAAACTTCGAAAAAGGGCATAGACCTTAAAAAAAGTAAGTTCGGTATATGGAAGAAAATGGAATATGGGAACATCCTGAGCAGTTATCTTACATTCATTGCCTTTATCTGTAGCTAAACCAGTATACAAACGAGCCAGTCTGTCCATGTACATTTCATAAACCTGTGCTGATGAAAAATCAAGTGGTGAATAGTTAAATGGTATTGAATCAACCCTATGATTGAACAAATAATCCATGGAAATATTAAAATGCGAACACAATAATTTCAATTCACTTAACGACAATTCCTTATCACCTCTAATTCTGCGATAAGTTGAATCGGAACTGATTCCTAATAAGTCACCTATAACATCGGCTAACCTTAAGTTCGGATCTATCTTCTTCTTAATTTCCTCAAAAAGCTGTTGTTGAATCATTGGATTTATTAATGAAAAATCAATAAATAAACTAAAACTATTTGCAATAATCCGTAAATATAAATCATATCAAATGGTTTATTGCAGAAATCAAGAAGAAAACCTTCAGTTACCAACATCATACAGTCCCGAATTTACTGAATATCCTTAAAAGCCTCCTTACCCTTTTCGAATTGTCGTTTTAGTCAGGCACTCTTCTAAAGTACTTTTGAATCTATCAAATCATTAAAAACAAATACAATTAATTAAAAACAGGAGTCATGTTAAAGAATTTTCTAATACTCATGCCACTAATAATCTTGGGTGGATTTCTATTCGGTAAATATGAAGCTTCGTCTGTTAATCATGACCATTCAGTTAAAAAAGTAACTGAGATGCAATCAATGCACTTGAAAACTTCAAACGATCAACGACTAATTAAACCCATAAGGTTGTGTGGTAATACAAGCTCAGATTTATTCTGACAGATGAACTTCCAAAGTAAGTGAAGTATTGTAACTTTCCCATAGTGTGTCATCTATCTTCTTATGTATGGTGACAAATAACAAAACAAGTCCAGCTTTTTTAGGTGTAAATGTAAACACTCCTTCTTCATTGGCATATATACTACTTTCTCTAACATTCTCAACATCATACAAGTCCTCTATTCTTTTCTTTTCGTAATGCTCATTGTTATAAACCACCACAATTCGGGCATTCGCTACAGGTGTTCCATCATGATAAACTTTAAACTCAGTTTTCTGATTGAAAATCATTTCATTGGGTGATGATAATGGTATAATTTCAACTCCTTTGCCAACCAAATGAGTCTTATAATTAGCATTTCCCTTCATCAGATAAGTATCAGCACTACTGTAATATTGAAGACTTGTTAAGGTGCCTTCATGCTTTTTTATTTCATCAGAAAAATAAAGCTTGCCATCGGCTGTTTCGATTGCCTTGTATTTGGGTCCTTTACGCAAAGCAGCATGAATTCGATAGGTTCCTTCGCCAGATATTACCGGCTCGAGGTAGCAGGCTGCACATGTTTTTGCAGTTGGTTCCAGAACCTCCTCTCCATTAGGTCCAAACATGGTATAAAATGGAGCCACCATGGCAAAATCTGCCTGAAAAGGAAACTCAGTAAAGGAAGATTCTATTTGCAATCGGTTATGCAATATAATAAACTGGTTAGGCTTTAAAAATGGCACATGAGCATCAACAATAAGAGTATTGAAAACACCTAACAACAAAACTAAAAGCACTACTTTTTTCATTGATATTTATTAAAGATTAAACATTCATCACAAAGTAGATGCGGGAAAATGAAAAGAATTTTTCGCGAAGTTATTATCTTCTGCCTTTCTCCCGAAAGCTACGATACTTATATCCGGCAGGTCTTCTGACTTGTTCCTGTTTTATCGCCTTCCCATTCATTCATACAACAGTGGCTTGCATGATAAAACATTTCATTGGAACTTACAGCTACGGGGATAGTTCCTGACTCTAACAGGATTCCCTTTTAATCGATAAGAACCGAATACGAACGCAAAAATATAGAAAGAATGTGTGAAACCTTACTAAAGACAGATAGATATTTTAAAATTATATTAGCTGACATTACCGTCCATTTTTTCTTTTTTAACTATGCCTCTAATAACTAAATTATAAGCCACCACCCTCTGTTTTTAAACATCCATTTCTTAATTTTCTCGTTTTTTCTCACAAAATATCTTAAAACCCACACATTACAGAAATAAAACATCATTTTATAGCAGTAGCATTGAATTACTCTTTCTATCTTTGCAACTTCAAAATAGCTGTTTGGGGGGACATGGAATCGAACAGTTGTATTTAAGAAATTAAATAAAACACAAACAGTAACAGCTATGGAAAAAAGTATCCATAAAGATCAGGTAGAACGGTTCGGATCCATTCTACTGGAAATTGGTTCCTTACTTATGAGTTACGGAGCCAACAGTATGCGAATCAGAGTAACACTTAACCGAATAGCTAAAGCCTTTGGCTATAATCTTGAGTTATTGATTACTCACCGTGCTTTAATGCTACATATCGACGACAAAGACGATCAGCACTCATTCAACCAACTAAAACGTACTTCACCCCATGGGGTTAATTTCCGTCTGGTTAGTGGCATCAGCAACATGAGTTGGCGCATTGTAAGTGAGAAATGGTCGTTGGACGAAATTGAGAAAGAGATTGAGCGATTAAAAAGCCTTCCACATTATCCCCGAATCATTATACTCTTACTGGTAAGTCTTGCCGATTTATCATTTTGTCGTTTGTTTGGTGGAGGAATGATTGAAATGAGTATAGCTTTCGGAGCTACCTTCGTTGGCTTATTTGTTCGTCAGGAGGCTGTTAAAAAAACCTTTAATCCATACATATGTATCTTTTTTGCTTCTCTTGCTTCTTCATTGATATCAGGTTTAGCTGTTAAATTCAATTTAGGAGATCATCCTGAATATGCATTTGCAACCTCTGTTTTATACCTGATTCCAGGAGTACCATTAGTCAACTCCTTTTCAGATATTATTGATGGTAATATTATGAATGGAATTGTGAGAGGTATGCACGGAATGGTAATCGTTTTATCTATCGCACTGGGATTGGCTTTATCATTATTAATTTATCAGATTTAAGAGATGACTGTACTTTCAATTTTCGAACATATGTTATGGCCTGCACTGGCCTCAATAGGATTTGCTGTTTTATTTAATGTACCCCATCGTACTTTAATTGTAATTCTGGGAATGGGAGCAGTTTGCGGCCTCACCAAATATGTTACAATGGAGTTTGGTATGCATGTAATTACTGCCAGCTTTTTAGCTGCAATTGTAGTAGGATTTTTAAGTATCAGTGCAGCACAAAACAAACTCTCACCCATGTATGTATTTGCCATCCCATCAATCATTTCGATGATACCCGGGGCATTTTCATACCGTACCATGCTGGGTTTAATACAATTAACACAAGATCTGAATCCGGATCAATACGTAGAAGTGCTGCATAATGTAACCAGTAATGGTTTAAATGCTGTATTTGTATTATTGTCCATTTCTGTTGGTGTTTCAATTCCCATGCTATTGACACGTCATGAGTCTGCTCGTGAGATAGTAGCTTTGGTTAAACGAAATCCATAAGAATTACATTGCCTTACCCTTTTTATAATGAAAGTGGGTGGCAATGGTTTCAATCGCTATTTTAATGGCTTCTCCAATAGGATACATTTTTTGTGCCTTATTATAATCGACAAACTGCAACCGCTGATAATAATCGGTTGCTTTGGGACCCAATGGTTTTAAGCGAAGTATTTCATTAGCTATGACTACCCCATTCTGATGTTCAGTTTGTATGGTTTTACAGGTGGCAAGAACACGTTGATCGTATTTATTTACACGATAGGTATATCCAAAAATTCTGCAGATTAGTCCCCTCTGCTCGTAAAACATGCATCCAATTCTGGAACCATTGATGGAGAATGTATCCAAAAGAGGACAAATAGCAGAATTATTAACCTGATCAATTCGAGATAAAATATCGTTGGATAAATCATTTTTAACCAAATGGTATGCCAATGGATAAAACTCAACTGGTGTTGCCTCAATATTGGAGGTTGTACAACACTTTATGCAATTATTAGCACAGCTAATACCGGTTTGTTCTTTTAGTTTTTGAACGTCTTTTTCCAGTGTTTTGAATAATCTCTCAACAGCACGGACTTTGTGCACTATGGTCATAAAATATTCATCAATATGTTATCCAAATATATGCGAAAGAATGATAACTGATTCTGAGTAACTCAAATATTTTTATGAATTAAAAAACACTAATAACATGCACTTTTATCTCTAATATAAAGTTCTTTCAATAGTATATTTCAACTAATAAAAAAGTTAGATTAACTTTAATCTCATAAAAGCAATTATCCTAAAAAAGGTCAGGAAACCATTAATTATCCTGACCTTTATAGAAATATAATTATTGAATAATCAACTCATCAACAAACATCCAGCTTGGGTTACCAAAACCCCGATGCCATTCAGGACATTGTTTCATTGATTTAGCTGTTACTTTTAAATATCTGTATTTTTCTGTCTCAAATTGGATCGTAAAGGGTATTGACTGTACTAAAAAACCTCTGTCTTCATCCTTATTTTTTATTCTTCCCAACTCTTTAAACACTTTGCCATCGATTGACCCTTCAACTTTAACTTCCAATGGAAGAAAAGTCCAAGAATTAATAGCCTTCAAAAAGTTCATGTTCACTTTATGAACTTCCTCCTGTGATTCCAAATCAACAAGAAGAATCATATCATCACCTTCAAACCCTAACCATTTCTGGTGAAAATCCAATTCTCCAACCACTCCATCGTTTAAAGCCGAAGCTCCTCCAACAGGATACTTATCACTGTATAGGCTTAATATTTTAATATTCTTTCCTTTAGCTTTATTTAAGGCTGTTATTCGTTTTAACTTACTTAAAGCATAAGTACGATAATCATCCGTCTTAAAAAGTCGTTCATTAATATTTACAGCTCCGGTATTAATTGAATTGATCGTAAATCGATTGAGATATTCTAACATTTCTTGTTTAACGACAATAGTATCAACACTTCTATCGAAATACGAAATACCATCAGGTTCTTCATTTAATGCAATATCAAGATATGCAAAATCAACCGCTAACCGGGCACGTTGAACCCTTTTTAGGTACACTGGATCATTTTTAACAGCCTCTTCTGCCCTATCCATTATTTCCTTATAGTCGTTCAGATACTGAGGCGCCAGATATGAATCCAAATAATCTGCAGGAAATCCGTAAATATCCAATCGTTCTGTTTGTTCGAATTTTTTCAGGTTTTGTTGAGTTGCATCAAAATATGAACGAATAAAAGGAGCTGCATCGCCATAATATTTAGCTATAAAATCATTAATTATTGAATCAGCATTTGCATTGACATCCCACATTAATTTTGAAAGCAGATATTGCTTCAACTCGTTCAAATCCGACCAATTATGACCACTCCCTTGCTCAAACATGATTTTAACACCATGTTGATGAAAAAAGCGAAGATTAGGTTGCAACACAGTAAAATTTGGAAACGGAGTTAAATAGTTTTTAAACTGTACTACATAATCCCAGGCAAAAATATTATCCGATAAGCGACTCCAGTCTTCCATATCTGTGACAAAATCAGCACTACGCTCATCATCTGCCAATGGCATACTTCGGTTACATTCAATGGAACAAAACATGATGTTAACGTTCGGTAATGGTTTAATATTTTCAGGAGCCGAACGTGTAAAATTATATGCCAATGTTGATATTACTTTATCAGGAAACTTAGATGCTATCTGATTGGCCATTTGAATGTAAGCTCCTGAAATATCCCCATATTTCTTATATAAGGCTTTGCAGTCTTCACATTCGCAATAATTAAAACAATCATTTTGCGACACCGACCAGTATTTCTTTTCAGGATGTTGAGCCATCATGACTCCGAGGTTTTCAATCAAGGTTTGAATTGTACCCGCATTACTCAAACACAATTGCCCATCTTTTAATCGATGATTACCAACCAGTGAAAAATACTCAGGATGACTGTCGAAATACTTTTCAGGCGGAATTAAATGCTGAAAAGTATGAACAAACAATCCCCACTCATCAAGATCTTCCAGTTTATTCCAATTCTTATAATCATGAAATTCATCATCATCAAAGCAAAGTTTACGCAAAGTAAAATCTGGTTCATACACTTTTAAACCTTCGTTAAGAACAATCCTTTCTTTTTCAGGAATAAAGTATTCTGTTGGGGTTAACATATTACATCCAACATGTTCTTCCAGAAAGGTATATACAGCATACAAATTAGCTTTTCCGTTTTCTCCACATAAAATAATCTCCCTATCCTTTATTGAAATGATAAACCCATCCTCATCCATAGAATCTATCCCCAGAGCTTGTTGATTAAGCAAATCGTTACCAATAAAAATGGTACTTTCATCAGCTATTGCCTCATTACTTAGAGAGAGACTTACACCAGACACTTTCTGAATAAACTCCTGTAATTGACGAGCAGCAAACAAGGTTGTACTATCAGCATTTGATGCAACAACTATTTGATAATCCGAATGATTATTTCGCATTAAATCAATAGTTGAAACAGATTTCTGACATCCATTCAATGTGATAAATACAAAAAACAGGATCAGTAAATTAAATTTCATTTTTAAGGTTTTATAAACGCTTAATATCATATTACCTGTTCATTAAAGTTATCAATTATCACAGAGTAAAAAGAGGAAACCCTTTGCAGAATTTCCTCTTTCATTAATTATAACTGATAAATGGTTAATTTACATCCCACCATACTCTTACGCTACCTTTATCACCACCTGACAACGAACTTACTGCTTCATTAACAGCTGCTTCGTTAGTACTATACTCGGTAGGCACATAAGTTAATCTTCGCATTACTCCATAATTACCGTCAGCATCCTCAGTATACAATAAAGGATAAAGAATATCGGCATCTGAACGACGAAGGTCTGCCCATGTTTCCCATGACTCAGGGAAAAGAGCCAGATATTTTTGTACTGCAATCTGCTTTAATTGCTCAGCTTCTGTTGCCCCCCATGATACAGGAACGTCAACAGGAGGAGTAGCACTACCACCTACTTTAGTATACTCAACAGCTAAAGTTGGTTCAACAGCCGTTGTAGTTCCAGCAAGGTAAGTATCAATTGCAGATGCATCGCTAACACCCCATTGTGATAATGATAAACGAACACCTTCTTCGTACAAATCTTTAGCAGTGCCGCTCATATTCCAGCCTTTCAATGCACATTCTGCACGGTTGAAATAAGATTCTGCAGCCATCATAACTTCAATATCATGACCTGTATTGTCACCAAATGTAGTTTCCTGGTTCGATTGACTTAAAACAGATGTACTCCAGTCACGGGTAGTACCACCACCATTTGGCTGACCAATGTACTCTCCTTCACCGTTGGTACCATACCAGATCTCCATACGAGGATCGTTGTATCCTTTCAAGATACTTTCCATATCAGCTGACATATAGAATCCCCAATATTTAGCAATATCAACAAAGTTATTGTAAGTATCAGAAGTCACTGCAAAATAAGCACAATCATCATTGCTTTCCATTACACCAGCAGCCACCGCAGCTTCAGCTATTTCCTGTGCACGAGATGGATCGATATCTGAGATACGTAATGCTAAACGCAAACGCATTGAGTTAGCAAATTTTCTCCAAAGCTCAGTGTCACCACCATAGATAGCATCGTAATCTTTAAAAATACCTACTGTACCATTTAATCCGCTAAGTGTTTCGTTCGCATTCTCTAACAATGCAAAGAAATCATCATACATATCTTCCTGTAAATCGTATGCTACTGAAGCACCTCCTTGTCCGGCAGCTGAATAAGCTATCGGTCCCCAAGAGTCGGTGAAACGGTGATACATAAATACTTTCCAGATATCCAAAACAGCTAATGCTTCTTCGTCGCCTTCGGCAGCTGTATAAGCATTACGTAACGAAGGAACAGCTAAGGTATAGAAACGTAACCATCCACGACTTCTCCATCCATCGTTAACACCGTTACGTTCAGTTTGCCATCCAGTACTTCCACATGAGAAATAGTGAACAAAAAGCATAGAATGCAACATTGTTGCCAAACCATAAGTTCCGTAGTCATCACCAGAAATACTCCAAGAAGCATTTCCTAAACCTTTGTATTGCGCATTAGCAAATGAAGGTCCTGCCATAGAGGCATCCAATTGATCAGAAGTAAGTGTATTAGGATTGGTATTGATTTCGTCGAAATCTGATGTACATCCTGTTACATACAATAGGAATACTGCTGAAAATATTGTTGCTATATATTTTTTCATATCTCCAATTTTTTAAAAATCCAATTTCACGTTAAAACCAAATTCGCGTGTTGCAGGGATGTTAAATGATTCAATACCCTGAAGGTTACCAACACCAACACCTTGTTCCGGATCGAAGTATTTAGCATTATTCATGAAGAATAACAAGTTACGACCTACAACTGAGAAGTTAACACCAGCAAAAGGACCGTTACCTAGAACACTCTTTGGTAAAGAATAACCTAAAACTAATTCACGTAGACGAATGTTGGTTGCATCAAACACAAAGTCTTCAGCTGAGGCTGGATCACGACTGGCAACTTTAGTCCAGTAATCTTCTGCTAAAACTGATGTTGTATTTGTAACATACGATACAGCTCCAGTAGCTTCATCTGTAATAGCATTTACACCATCAACTACAAAACCGTCAGTACGACCGTTTAATGTGATATCGCTCACACCAGCACCAGCCATACGAGCCTGAGTATAAGAAATTACTTCACCACCAATACGGAAATCAACCAGGAAGCTTAATGTGAAATTTTTATAATTAAAACGGTTAGTTAAACCTGCTGTCCAGTCTGGATTGAAGTTACCAGCATACACATCAAATCCTGATGTTGTTTCAGGTAATCCAGTAATTTCATTTACAATAATCTGTCCATCATCGTTTCTTGCAAAACCTCTGATATACAAATCACCATACTCTCCGCCTTCTTTTACAATAGTTTGCGCAACACGTTCATATCCGGTTGTGATTGATAACTCATCGCGACCTTCCATAATGCTCAATACGGTTGTTTTGTATTTAGCAAAGTTAGCAGTCAGGTCCCATGAGAAATCAGCACGGTGCAATACATCGGCATTGAAAGTTAATTCAATACCTTTGTTCTCAATCTCTCCACCGTTAACATACTCAGTAGAATATCCTGATACTTCAGGTACATTGATTGTAAAAATCTGGTTGCTTGTATTGGTTTTAAAATAAGTAAAATCCAAACCAATCTTGTTTCCGAAGAAACGGGCATCAACACCAAATTCTGTTGAAGCTGAGATTTCTGGCTTTAGGTTCTCGTTATTTTTAACTGTAGATGAAAGTACTACACCACCATTAAATCTGTAGTACAATAACTCATTACTTAAACGATAAGGATCAGTATCGTTACTCACCTGAGCATATGAACCACGTGCTTTCAAGAAAGTAAGGAAATCTGACCTAATATCAAACATATCGCTCAATACAGCAGTTAAACCTACCGAAGGATAGAAGTAAGAACGGTTATCAGCTGGCAAAGTAGATGACCAGTCGTTACGAGTTGTTACATCCAGGTACAAATATTCTTTATAACCTAATTGACCAAATGCATACAACGAGTTCATTTTCTTTTCATAGAAACTTGATGTTGGTGTTGATGTCTGAAGGTTGCTTAGCGCAAAGAAGTTTCTACGGCTTAACTGACCACCAGCACTTAAAGAAGAACGTTTTTGGTATAACGAGTTACCACCCACGTTTAATCCTAATCTGAAATCACCAAAATCTTTGTTATATGATAGTAAGAAATCAGAGTTTAATTCCATTGTCTGTCCAGATGTTTCTGAATAGCTACCATAGTCGTTACCCAAAACTGATAAAGAAGCATATTGCTTAGAAACAGCTTTGTTTGATGCTTGATCGATACCTGAACGTACCATTAAGCTCAAATCTTTAGTTAAATCATATTTTAAAGAGGCAAAACCGATAAAACGATTTCTTACTTCTGTGTAAGGACGATTTAATGCATACCAATATGGGTTACCTCCCAATCCACCTACTGATGTAGGGTTTGGCCAGTTATATTGCAATAAGCCTGAAGCATCGGTATATTGATATTGCTCAATTTGCTCAAAAGGCATACTTCTGATCATTGTGTAAACTGCCTCACCAACTGAACTCTCACCTGTGTTAAGTGGATTTTCAATTGTTTGTGAGATAAAGTTAGCTTTTGAATCTAAATGTAATTTGTCAGACAAATCACTTGTTAAACGAATGTTTAAGTTGTGACGATCCAATTCGTTACCTTTTACAATACCTTTTGCCTCAGTATTGGTATATGAGAAATATCCCTGAATTTTTTCGTTACCCATAGATGCAGTAACTGTCTTAGCCCAGTTGTAACCTGTTTCGAATAAACTCATAGCGTTATCTGGCTGTGGAGTCATCGAATAGGTAGATGGACCTGCATAATCAGGATTGAATGACAATTGCCATGCAGCTACTGATTGACCAGTCATTTCAGGCCCCCAGCTTAAACGACTTGTAGGATCGTAAACACCCTAAGAACCTTGTCCGTAAGTATTCTGTAGATTAAGCATGTCATATGCTTTCGAAAACATCAGATTCGATGATACAGATACTTTAGCCTTTTGATTGGAAGAACCTTTTTTAGTTGTAATGATGATAACACCGTTACTTGCGCGTGAACCATAAAGAGCTGCAGCAGAAGCACCTTTCAATACCGACATTGATTCAATATCTTCAGGGTTGATGTTTGAAATACCATCTGAACTTGTTCTACCACCAATATCAGCAGACGCTGTACTAGCAACATTGTTATCCATTGGTACACCATCAATAACATACAATGGCTGGTTGTTTCCGGTTAAAGAACGGTTACCACGTAATGTTACCCTTGATGAACTACCTACACCACCACCGGTAGTAGAGAAGTTCAAACCAGCAACCTTACCCGACAGTGAGTTGGCAACGTTCAAAGAACGAGCTTCGCTCAGTTCCTCAGTTGAAACAGTTTGTTGTGCGTAAGTCAAGGCTTTTTTCTCACGCTTAATACCTAAAGCTGTTACAACCACACCTTCTAACTCTATTACATCTTCAATCATTGTTAGATTGATAGTTGTCTTTCCTGCTACAGGCATAACTTCCTCATTATAACCAATAAATGTAAAATGAAGAACGCTTGACTCTGATGGAACTGCGATTGAATAATTACCATCGATATCAGTAATTACTCCTTGTGTAGTTCCTTCAATTAGGATGGTTACTCCAATTAAAGGATCACCGTTTGCATCGGTAATTTTACCTGTAACCGTTTTTCCGTCCTGCTGAAGGCTCTCATTATTATTTGCAATACTTCCTTCAGCACTCACCATTTGTGTAAAGCCTACTAAACACAGACTTAAAACCAATAGTAGTTTCATTCTCTCCTGAAACCTCCGTTTGGCTGCTTTAACAATTGTCTTTTTCATAGATTCCAACTTGTTAAGTGAATAAAAATATTAGATTTAATTTTTAAGATTTATCTCTCAGTTTATTGTCTTTCTGTTCCTATCTGACCTGTCTCATAATGTTCAGAATTACTTTGGTTAAATTTTATTATCTTATTATCTATCAATACATTTCTTTTTACTTCTCCATTAAAAAAATGGTATAGAAATGGCTTGTACACACAAAATAGTTGTGTATAAAACTCATCGTTGTTGGATAATCTTTTGGAGTCAACCTGTCGCGATAGCTAAGCGCAACAGGTTGATCCAAAAGAAACTTACCACTCCGATATCTTTGTATTTCTTAAATTGATAACCATCCCCTTTGTGATGAAATATTATCGCCTCACTCTTTACTATGCAGTAGCTCCTTACTGCTTCTTATATTTAAATGCAATCGCCTTCCCCAAAGGCAATTCCTTCATATCTTTCGGTAAAACAACACTTACCTTATCCCCCGAAACCTGGTATTTAACCCGTTTCCCATTAGAAACAAGTCTTATTGCACTTCCCTTAGAAGGAACATTTCCCTCCCAGGAAAAGGTAGTTTCCAACGTATCATCTTCGTCATAACAAGCAATTGCATAGCAAGTCTTGTGATCCTTTGATTGAGTAAAAAAGACATTATCGCTCTGACAAACTTCCAATGATCGTGTAGCATAAATTGCTTCCCCGTTCTTCTGCATCCATTGTCCTATCATTTTCAGACTTGCCACTTGTTCTGCTGTAAATTCTCCTTCCGGAGTAGGACCAACACCTAACAATAAAGAACCACCTTTAGCAACTACTTCAACCAAAGTTCTTATCACCTGCGAGGTTGGCTTAAATCTATCTTTTGGAGAATAACCCCATGCACCACCAAGAGTAATACAACTCTCCCATGGATGATCCAATGCTTTATCCGGAATTCTTTGTTCTGGCGTCTGATAATTCTCGTACAAACCACCAACCGTACGATCAACAATTAGCAATCCGGGTTGATTTTGTCGGGCCATATTAGCTATTGAAGGCATATCAATATCCTGACTCCATGAAGGTATGGGAGCTCCCCAGGCTCTAACCTCATCTGTTACCGTCTCTATAGGACGAACCCAACCACCATCTAACCAAAGAATATCAACATCACCATAACCCGTCATCAATTCCTGAATCTGATTGAAAGTATACTTTTTGAATTGGTTCCATCGCCATGGAAATTTGTCAGCATCGTAATTGTTATTACGATTTGGTGTAGCATACTTTTTCCACCAGTAATAATCAGAATGCCAGTCAGGTTTTGAGAAATATGTACCAACCATAAACCCTTGATTACGATAGGCATTCAATACATATTTCAATGCATCTGAATGATCGTTTGATCCAAAAGGTGAGTTTGCAATGCTATAATCTGTCTGTTGCGTATTCCATAAACAAAAACCATCATGATGCTTGGTTGTAAAAACCAGATACTTCATACCAGCTTCCTTTGAAACTTCAGCCCATTGTTCTGGATTAAACTTAACCGGATTAAATTCATTAATCAATCCGAAATACCACTCTTTATAATCGTTATAACTAATGGTGCTATCACGATCAATCCAATCCTCAGAACAAACCGACCATGATTCAATAATTCCCGGAACAGCATATAAACCCCAATGAATAATAATACCAAACTTAAGATCCTGCCATTCCTCCAGTTTTTGAATCACCTGCTCATCCTTCGGGGCCATGTAATGCTCCGTTTGAGGATGTTCGTGTTGGGCAAATATCATTTGCGAAACAACAACCAGAAGAAATAAAAATGTTAGAATAATTTTTCTCATAATCTTATTGTGTACAATCTGTTTCAATTCAAACCAGATCTTTTCTAATTCTATCAAAAAATTTATTTATCAGCCCTTTCAACTAACGTTATATGTATAGTAGTTACTATTTAAGCCGTTTTTAAAATTTCTTCTACAACATCTTTTTGAAGATAATAGGGCACTAATGCCGCAGCACCTAAAACTGGTATTTCACTATTTTCTGAAGCTATCAAAGCTGTTGTCTGTAAAGCGTTCTGATGAGGAAACTTCTTAAGAGTCTCTGTCATATTTGGCTCAAACAGTTGATAAGCATTAGATAAAGAACCTCCCAAAATAATGGCTTCAGGACCATATGAATAAATAATGGTTTCGATAAGATGTGCTACATGTTCACCAAAACTATTAAAAGCTTCTGTCGACTCCGCATCACCTGCCATTGCCTTTTCAGCTATCTCTTTACCGGTACTTTTACAGGTACGTTGAAAGAACTTACCACTGCAATAGTTTTCAAAATCAGCATCCTTATAACCAATACCTCCAAATTCACCCGCCATTGACAAATTACCAATGTGTAGTTTATCATTAACTAAAACACCGGCTCCAACACCTGTTCCCATAGCTAAGGCTACCAAATCAGAGTAAGCTTTACCTTTGCCGTAAAATTTCTCTCCCAATAAAAAGCAGTTAGCATCATTTCCGATAAACACCGGCAAATTAAAATACTCTGAAAGTGCTGACTTTAATTCAACATTCTTCCAGGCTGGTATATTCTGAACGTTATAAACAATTCCTTTTTCAACATCAATTAATCCCGGAACTCCAACTCCAACACCTGCAACCTTTTCGTCCATAAGATTCTCAATTCCTTTAATCAGATCATTAATAATCTCGGACTTACCCCTATATGCGTCGGTTGATGTTTTAAATTGCTTTACAACTTTCCCACCTTCAACATAGGCAAAATGCATCTTTGTTCCACCTACATCAACACCGATGTAACACTCTTTATCCATTTCCTTTTCTTAAAAAGTTATTATGTATAGCTCTGAAGCTATATCCCCTCATAAAAACTTAGGATCGTTCTAGTTAGTTATATACTTTTCAAAAGCATTTTCCATCACTACAGCAACAGCTCCCAACATACCGATATTTGCTCCAAATTGAGTAGCAACAATTTTCGATTGTTCACTTATCTGTTTCATTGCATGTGTATTGATACCCTGACGAATTGGCGTTGTTATTAAATCGCCAGATTGCGCCAACATTCCACACAAAACAATAAGTTCTGGATTAAATAGCTGTATTAATATGGAAATTGCTTTACCAAGATTCAAACCTGTTTCATGCAATATCTTTATCGCATACTGATCTCCTCCTAAAGCTGATTTAATTATATTCTTTAATTCCAACGATTTGATATTCGGATTTTTCGTATCGAGTTTAATAGAGGTTTTTCCCTCTTTAACACCTTCTTCAGCCAGTTCTAAGACCCTGATTCCTGAAGCTACAGTCTCGATACACCCAAGTTTGCCACATCGACATAACTTACCATTTTCCACCATTGGAATATGACTGAATTCACCCGCAAATCCTGAAGTTCCCCGATAAAGATTTCCGTTTAATATCATTCCTAAACCGATTCCCCAATCGAGATATAAAACCAGAATATCTTTCTTTCCTTTTGCGCTGCCTAATCTGAATTCAGAGGGTGTCCAAAAAGTGATTCTGCAAATAAGGAATCTTTCAAATTGTAACTTTACTTTCATTATACCCCACCAAACCTCCCCTAAAAGGGAGG
>NZ_JBNGOX010000015.1:0-108099 GCF_050589785.1 Carboxylicivirga caseinilyticus
CAATTCAAATCGTCACGCTATTAAAAATCGCTACAAGTACGACTAACAAAGAATTTCAAAGATCGTTTTTTAATCTTAATCGCCCACTAGTGTCTTTTTATAAAGGTTTATTAATTCCTCTGAGTTGCCTAAAATCTCATCTATTTTGGCATTCTGCATGGCAGCATCTTGTTGGTTTTTAAACCTTGATAAAATAATTATTTTTAAATCTGTACCTAGGTATCCGGCATATGTTTCAAAAGGTGTCTGAATGTTATTTTTCTTATATAGGGCAACCCATTCTTTCGTTAAACTTTTTAACTCATCCATTTTGCCTGGGATAGCAAATAATTCCATGTATTCGATATAGTTGTTGCCTTCTTCTCCTTTTAATCCTTCTGGCCAATAAGAGAGTGATTTACTCCAGTAAATAATAAATGATTTGTTCCTCGAATAGGTATCGTCATAAAGTTTAAACATATTATCCCATCCTTCCTTGTCAGCCTCATAGACTTCATTAAATGCCTTGTTTATGCTGTCGACATAGGCTATTTTTTGTCCCATTGGTATGGAAAAGTATATGTTATACTCATCGTCACTAAACGTATGTATTGGATATTTGAAGCTATGGTCCGCCAAAAACTGAACATTGGCTTTCACTGCATCCAGATATTCAAAATACATCGAAGGTTTTACCTGATCTTCCATTAGGAAAAAGGGACGATACTTCACCTCTTCTTTTTCCTGAGAGATGATGATGCAAGGCAGTGATAAAAACATTATCAACATTGCCGCACTAATCTTTTTAATCATAATGTAATGGTTTAAATTAATAATTAGGAAGTAACGCTCAATATACACTGAAAGTAAAGTTGTGTCAATATAAAATTCTGATTATTAATTTGTTAAATATTTAAAGTGGAGAAGTTGGATAAGCTTCACCTTGTTTAGATATTTTTAACCTTAGAATGTTTTATTGAGCCCGATTTGTTTTACTACTTTTGTGCCATTAATTTTTGAGCTGAATCATTATGGACGAAGGCCCCGGAAATAGTACAATAAAAATATTAATCTTCCTGTAAGGGGCTTTATCGGCTTCCTTGCAGGCTAATGATGTAAGGAGGCACTACAATGCTAAAAATCTTCAAAACATTCGGAGGTTATGTTGAAATCAACGAGCCTAAAAATGAATGCTGGATTAATGCCAATAATCCAACTACCGATGAAATTAAAAGACTTACTGATGAGTTTGGTATGCCAATGGATATTGTTAACGATATTCTGGATCAGGATGAACGACCACGTATTGAATTTGATGATCAGTGGACATTAATAATAATGCGAATTCCGGTTAGAGCGCATGATCTGCGTGTTCCCTTTTATACCATACCTTTGGGGATATTCATTAAAGATAATTATACACTTACGCTTTGTTTGCAGGATAATGAAGTGTTACCTGCAGAAGGTCCATCGCCTTTTCGAGATCAGTATCAACAGATAACAGATGGAGTGAATTTTATTCTTCGTTTATTCTTGCGTTCCGGTTGGTTGTATTTGAAGTATTTAAAACAGATTAATCAGATTACTGCTTCTATTGAACAGGATCTGGAAAAATCGATTAAGAATAAAGAACTGAATAAGTTACTTTATATGGAAAAGTGCCTTGTGTATTTTATTACATCAATAAAAGGTAACGAAATGGTTCTGGCACGCTTGAGAAATTCCAGAAAAATTACTTCCGAGATCAACGAAGATCTGCTTGAAGATGCCATGATTGAGAATAAGCAGGCCCTGGAAATTGCCCAAATATATTCCGATATTCAAAGTGGTATGATGGATGCATTTGCTTCCGTTATTTCAAATAACCTGAATGTGGTGATGAAACAATTGACGCTTATTTCAATTATTTTAATGATACCCACTTTAATAGCAAGTTTTTATGGGATGAATGTTCCTAACTATATGGAAAATTGGCAATGGGCAATGCCTGCTATTTTGCTTGGATCACTGGTTCTTTCAATTCTGGGAGTTCTTTTATTTCGCAAAAGGCAGTGGTTTTAACACAATGTCACAATAAATAGAAGAGACGAGGGTAGCAATATCTTCGTCTTTTTTGCTTTAGCAAATTGTGTTAAAGTTTTTATCTTTAAAACAAAAAGATGATTTTACTGCTGGCCTACCTTTTCTTAGCTCTTTTTGTTTCGTTTTTGTGTTCCATAATGGAATCCGTTTTATTATCCACACCTCAGGCATTTCTGCTTGTAAAACAAGAAAAAGGAAATTCGTGGGCCGGGCAATTTATTGAATTTAAATCCAATGTTGATAAACCTTTGTCAGCAATTTTGTCATTAAATACTGTTGCTCATACTATTGGAGCTGCAGGTGTTGGTGCTCAGGCGGTAAAAGTTTTTGGTGAAGCTTCATTTGGAATTGTTTCGGCAATACTTACCATTTTGATTCTGATCGTTACTGAGATCATTCCCAAAACAATCGGAGCAAGGTATTGGAGGAATCTGGCCGGTTTTACTTCTTTTACTATCCGATTGATGATAATAGTTACTTATCCGTTGGTAATCATGTCAGCTTTTATCACCAAAATATTTTCTAAGAATTATAAAGAGAATGTAGTAAGCAGGGAAGAGATAGCTGCTCTGGCCAGTATTGGAGCAGATGAAGGTGTTTTTTCTGATAAGGAACATAAAATTATTCAAAATATTTTGCGGCTTAAAAATATTAAGGTAAAAGAAATAATGACTCCGCGTGTGGTAATTACATTGGCCAGCGAAGAAATGACTCTTGGTGAATTTTTTAAAAACAAAGATTTTTTGAAGTTTTCAAGAATACCAGTCTATTCAGGTAATGATGAAAATATTACCGGTATTGTCTTTCTGCAAAACGTCTATGAAAAACTGGCTGATGATAAGCATGATGTCAGGCTAAAAGAGATTAAAAAAGAAGTTCAGTTTTTCCCAAGTCATATGGAACTGTTCTCAATATGGGAGAATTTACTTGATAAGCATCAGCATATGGCAGTAATTGTCGATGAGTATGGCGGATTGGATGGTATTGTTACGATGGAAGATATTATTGAAACACTTCTTGGATTGGAAATTGTTGATGAAAACGATACCATTGTTGATATGCAGAAATATGCCAGGGAACGGTGGGCTAATCGCCAGACAAAATTTATCATGCTCGAAAACCTGGGAGATAAACAGTAAGAATTCAGTTGATTAGAATAATAATGTAATAAATCGATAGAAGTTAAGATAAATGATTTTCCATAAATCTTAAATATTCCTACATCCATCAAAGCGAAATGTTCATATCTGTAAAATATTGACATTGTAATATATTCAGTCGTACATTTGCTTAACAACAATCTGGAATATGAGAATAAGGAATATCATATTTATTTTACTTCTGGTTTTAATCTGGAGTTGTGAGAAGGAGGAAATTGATCCTGGCTTCATGGGTATTACTGAAACCGATGATACAGGTATTATTCTTAAGTCTGACGACAACGACTGGCAATTCTATGAGAGCTGGAGTAATAATATTGAATCCTTATTTAATAATGGTTTTGAAACAGATTGCAGTCTCGATAGTTATTTGTATCAGGTCTCAGCTTATCCAAATCCTTGTATAGATAACTGCTATCTTAAGATCAGTATGCCAATGGGGCACACATTTCATTATCGAATTGTTGATGAAGATTTAAATGTGTTGTTAAGTGGTCAGACAGAAAGTACTTCCTTAAAAATAGACGTGTCGGAGTTGGGTAAAACAAGTGAAGTGGTGCGTATGTACTACAAAATTATTAATCACTCTTGTGAATTAAGAGGACACGGTGATATTCTTATTCAGTAAGATTTAATTAATTGAAAGTTAAGAAATGTAGTTTGGTTACAAATATTAACTAAACTAATTCAATCACTAATACTTTTACGTTAATTTTCCGCATTAAATCCAATAAAACAAATTTCCTTATATTTGAAGCTTGTCAAATAGTCAGATAGCTTGATAAGAGATTATAATGGAAATCAGAAGAACCTTTGATTTGCTTACCAACCTTAAGCACAATATTCAGAAGGATGATATATTGTGTGCCAAGCGCAATAAGGAGTGGGTAAAATTTAGTGTGAATGAGTACAGTGAGCAAGCTCGTCTTTTTAGTTACGGTTTGCTTGAGTTAGGGTTTAAAAAGGGCGATAAAATTGCCACGGTAACCAATAACCGGCCGGAGTGGAACTTTGTTGATATGGGAATGTCAATGATTGGAGTAGTACATGTTCCGATTTACCCTACGATATCTGATGAAGAATATAAATATATTTTGGAGCACAGTGATGCCAAAATATTAATTGTTTCAGATGTAACTCTTTATAACCGACTTAAAGAGGTTGCTGCAAACATCGAAAGCATTGAAGAGGTTTATACCTTTAATGATATACCTGAGGCAAAAAACTGGACTGAAATCACTCAACTGGGAGAGAAGCATCGTATCTCGTGGAAAGATAAATTCAAAGAGATAAGAGATTCTATAAGTGATGAAGAATTAGTTTCTATCATTTATACTTCCGGCACAACAGGGAATCCTAAAGGAGTGATGTTGAGTCATAAAAACTTCATGAGCAATATGAAGGATGCTTATCCACTCTTCCCTCTTTCTCCAAAGGATAATGTGTTAAGTTTCCTGCCCCTTTGTCATGTATATGAGCGGATGATTAATTATCTGTATCAATACAATGGATGTAGTATTTACTATGCCGAGAATCTGGGTACCATTGCTCAGAATCTGGTTGAAATAAAAGCTTCAGCTTTTGTAACAGTACCGCGTGTTATTGAAAGGATTTACGATAAATTGGTTGCAAAAGGAAATGATCTTTCGGGCTTAAAGAAGGTTTTGTTTTTCTGGGCAATGCATTTAGGAGAACGATATAGGGCAAACGGGAAAAATTATCCTTTGTATGCTATAAAATTGAAAATCGCCCGTAAGCTAATCTTTTCGAAATGGCAAAAAGCATTCGGAGGGAATTTACGTTTTGTAGTTAGCGGTGGTGCAGCTTTGCAGCCACGTTTGAGTCGCCTGTTTTTTGCAGCCGGAATTCCATTGATGGAAGGTTATGGATTGACAGAAACAGCCCCGGTTATTGCGGCTAATTATATTGCGGAACCAGGCAATTTGAAGATTGGAACCGTAGGCCCCGTTTTTAAAAGTGTTCAGGTCAAGATAGATGATGATGGAGAGATTCTGGCCAAAGGTCCGAATATTATGATGGGTTACTATAAAGATCAGCAAAACACTGATGAGGTAATTGATAATGATGGATGGTTTCATACTGGTGATATTGGTACTTTGCTTAATGATAAGTTTTTAAAGATAACCGATCGCAAAAAAGAGATGTTTAAGCTGTCGAATGGTAAATATATAGCACCTCAGGCAATTGAAAATCTTCTGAAAGAATCAGATTTTATAGAGCAAGCCATCATTGTAGGGGAGAGCGAAAAGTTTGCCGGTTCAATCATTGCCCCTAATTTTGAGTTTTTGCATATGTGGGCACATGAGCATAAGATTCATTTTAGAGATAATAAAGAGTTGATTGCAGATGAGAAAGTACTGGCCATCTTCAGAAAAGAAGTACACCGCTTTAACAAACAGTTGGGTACCCATGAGCAGATTAAACGTTTTCGAATGGTTTGTGATAACTGGTCAGCACCAACAGGTGAACTTTCTCCGACATTAAAGCTTCGCCGACGTGTTATCTATAAAAAGTATGCTGATATTCTGCGTCAAATGTATGATTATCATGAATCGGAAGAAAACCGCGGATCCATTAGTTTTAACTAATATATTTCAACTCCTCGTTATGAAACGGGGAGTTTTTATTTGTTTCTCCATCGGGTGATGATGAGTAATCCAAAGAATGTAATCAGTCCATTAAGGATTAGTTTTTCGAAACCCATTGGCGCTCCAAACCAGGCTTTTGAATTATAATCTACAATACCGATTAGAACAGGAGCAATTATTGCAATTAACGGAACCCAATAGTCTTTTACTTTTAGTTTTGTAAATAGTCCAAAGGAGTATAAGCCTAATAATGGCCCATAGGTATATCCTGCCAGATTAAAAATGGTACTGATGATACTATCGCTATTGAATATCCTGAAAAGTAGAATAACCAATGCCAATAAGAGACTAAAGCCAATATGAACGATAAAACGGATTTTTTTGGCTTGCTGTTCTGTTTTATTCTTTAGTCCAATTATATCAACCGAAAAGGATGTTGTTAATGAGGTAAGTGCCGAATCAGCACTTGAGTAGGCAGCTGCAACTAATCCTAAAATAAAAAATATCCCAACTATTTGCGGTAAATGACCACTTGTAGCAATGATGGGGAAAAGATCATCAGCATTTTTAGGAATGGCTATTCCCTGATTGTTTGCAAAAATGTAAAGTAAAACACCAAGTCCAAGAAATAATAAATTAACAGGTACAAAGGCAAATCCATACGAATGCATATTTTTCTGAGCATCCTTCAGATTACGACAGGTAAGGTTCTTCTGCATCATATCCTGATCAAGTCCTGTCATCACAATAGTGATGAAGGCGCCTGAAAAGAATTGCTTTATGAAATGCTGTTTTGAACTCCAGTCGTCGAAAACAAAAATGGATGAATACTCGCTTTGAGAAATGGTGTTGATCATACTACCAAACGATAGATTCATGCTTCTGGAGATGACAACAACAGTTATTCCAACGCTCAATAACATAAATAAAGTCTGCAAAGTATCTGTCCAGATGATGGTTTTGATACCTCCTTTAAATGTGTATAGCCAGATAAGCAGAATAGTAATTAATACAGTGGCTTCAAAAGGAACTTTAAAAGCTTCAAAAACGGTCAGTTGTAAAACGTTTGCAACCAGGTATAATCGAGCTGACGCACCAATGGTTCTTGATAAAAGAAACAAAAATGATCCTGATTTATACGACCAAAAACCAAAACGATCTTCGAGGTATGAATAGATGGACGTAAGGTTTAATCGGTAATAGAGTGGAAGCAGGATGTGTGCAATAACCAGGTAACCCAGAAAATATCCCATAACCATTTGCATGTATGTCATGCCGGTAGAGCCAACCCATCCGGGCACCGAAATAAAGGTAACACCAGAAAGCGAGGCTCCAATCATTCCAATGGAAACAATGTACCAGGGTGACTGTTTGTTACCTCTGAAAAAAGTATCGTTATCGGCTTTTCGACCTGTTATTATTGAAATAGTAATTAAAACAGCAAAGTAGGCAGCTATGATTGAGGCTATCAGGATAGGATTCATCTTTCTTAATTTGTATCCAAATATAATAGAATCTGTTTGATGTAAAAGAATCGACAGTTGATCTAAACAGGCAGTTCGATATCAGAAGCTGATTGCTGGTATCTTTTTATTACCTTTGACATCGAATCAAAAGAAGAATATGACCTCAGCCTCTTTTCCTTCAAAATTACTCGAATCGGCAGTTAACGAATTTGCTAAATTGCCCGGTATAGGCCGAAAAACAGCCTTGCGTTTGGTTTTACACTTGCTTAAACAGGAAAGAGAAACTGTCTTTAAATTTTCTGATTCTATCCGGTTGATGCGGGAAGAAATAATGTATTGTAAGAGTTGTCATAATATTTCGGATAGTGAAACTTGCCATATTTGTGCCAATACCAATCGAAATCATGAATTGATATGTGTGGTGGAAAGTATCAGGGATGTGATGGCTATTGAAAATACACAGCAATTTGATGGAGTGTATCATGTTTTGGGAGGTGTAATTTCTCCAATGGATGGCATTGGTCCGGATGATTTGACGATAGGTCCACTTGAAGAAAAACTAAAAGCAGGGAATATAAGTGAGGTGGTTTTTGCACTAAGTACCACCATGGAAGGAGATACAACCAATTTTTATTTATTTAAGAAGTTTGAAAAATACGGTGTAAGGATGACAACCATTGCCCGGGGAGTATCCATTGGCGATGAACTGGAATATACTGATGAGGTAACCTTGGGGAGGTCGTTGGTTAATCGATTACCGTTTGAAAATACTTTGTAATTATGGAAAGCAATAAAACTATCAGGCAAATTCAAATAATATATTTTGCCATTGTCATTGTTCTGGCTGCCTTTGCAGGTTTTGCTTTTTATTTTGTTTTCGCTATTGGTAAAGTTAGCAGCTTTGATTTGCAAATGGAGAACAATCTGAAATCTTTAAACGTTATTCTGGCTCTTGTTGGAATACCATCGTCTTACATGTTTTTTAAGCGAAAAGTGAGTCATATTGACAGAAATATGTCGTTCGACCGTAAAGTAATACAATACCGAACAGCCTTTTTTATTAAGATGACAACGCTTGAGGGATTGTCGTTGATAAGTATTTTAATCTATCTTTCAACAGGCGAGATAAACCAGTTGATAGTATTTGGATTACTCTATCTCTTTATGCTATTGAATTATCCTTCAGTAAATTCGATAAAGAAAGATTTAGAAGAAATTGATAATGACCTTTAAACCTATAATTTATGCTTATAGCGGTTGATTTTGACGGAACCATTGTAGAACATAAATACCCAGCCATTGGGAAGGAGAAAATATTTGCCTTTCAAACATTAAAAGCTTTGCAAAAACAAGGTCATTTACTTGTTTTGTGGACCATACGATCCGGAAAATTATTGGATGAGGCAGTGGAATATTGCCGAAAGAATGGTGTGGAATTTTACGCGATTAACCGTACATACCCTGAAGAGGTGATTGATGAAACCATGAGCCGAAAAGTAAATGCCGATGTTTTTATTGATGATAGAAATGTTGGTGGTTTTCTGGGGTGGGGAGAAATATGGCAACAGCTAAATAAAGATGCTGATCAGGCTCAAAAAGATCACTATCGCAATGAGTATAACAAAGCCAAAAGAAAGACACTTTGCGGTTTTTTCAGGTATTTGTTTTGTGGTGATGAGTAATTTGTATTTCCAGGAATATTGTAAGAAATGAAACAACATAATCCGGATATCTCCATTATCATCGTCAGTTATAACTCCTGGGAGTTTCTGGATCTTACTCTTTTTTCTGTTTCCAAAGCAATTGAAGATATATCGGCTGAAGTGATTGTAGTTGACAATGCTTCCTCAATAAATATCGTAGATCGTGTTAGGCAGTCTTATCCCTTCGTGATAACTGTTGGGAATAATGAAAACCTGGGCTTCTCCAAAGCCAATAATATTGGACTGAAAATGGCAAAAGGAAAAATTGCCGTCTTGGTTAATCCTGATATTATTGTTGGTGAAGATACGTTTAAGGTAGTCTTAAATCATTTCGATCAAGATCCAGTAGCGGGAGGCATTGGACTAAGAATGATTAATGGCGAAGGTAACTACTTAAAAGAGTCGATGAGAGGTTTACCTACTCCCTTTGCTTCTTTTTGTAAAATCACTGGATTAGTTTCACTATTTCCAAAATCAAAGCAAATAGCCCGTTATTATCATGGCGATCTGGATGAGACCCAAAATCAAAAGGTTGATGTTCTTGCGGGAGCGTTTTTAGCTCAGCGTCGAGATGATAATGGTGAGTTTGAGTTGCTGGATGAGCAATATTTTATGTATGGCGAGGATATTGATTTGTCATATTGCCTGATGAATAAGTTTGGGTCTAATCATTTTCTTGGAGCCGCTCCTATCATACATTTTAAAGGAAAATCCACCGTTGCTAGCAAAGAAATCTATCAATATTTTTATCAATCAATGTGGATTTTTCATCGTAAGTATTTCTTTAAGAAAACGTTTTTTCTGGTTAATGCTTTGATTTGGGTAGCTATCAATGGAATTCAGGTACTGAAAACCGCAATGCTTGAGTTGCCCGTAAGAACAGCTAAGAATAAAACTTTTCGTCCTTCAAGAATACTGTTGATCAGTCATGATGAAAAACTCAAAGATAAACTAGGTGAAACCTATCATCCTGCTGAAATATTCATATCAGAGAAAATAGATGAATCTCAAATGTCTGATATGATTGTGTTTGATATGGGCAGCATTTCTTTAAAAGATATAATTACGGGTATCGTGAAAAATGGCACGGGTGCATATGCATATGCTTCACCGGATGGGAAATATATGATTGAAAACAGCCTTGTGGGAGGTAAAGGCCAGGTTGTTTATTTTTAATAGAATCGTTTCAACTATTCTGTGCGGCTCTAAAAAGCCATAGTGACACTAATTTCAGTAAGAACCGACATTTTAAACTGAATTTATTTATTAACTTGTAGCACCATAAACAAGTAAAGTTAATCTAACTCATATCGTATAATGCAGTGCCTAAACACACCAAAAGTTATTAGTATTCTATTTTTTATTTTTTGTGTTAATGTGGTTCTGACTGCTCAACCCAAGCTAAAAAAGAAGGAGTTGAATGCCATTACCGATGATATTAATCTGGAGAAGTTTGATGTAGCGGCACAAAAAATAAAGCATCTGATGATTAATCATCCTGAAGAGCCAATTCTGAACCTACAGATGGGGTTGTGTCTCCTGAATATTGATTATAAAACAGATGATGCGATACCTTTTTTAGAAAAAGCAAAAGAAAGTTATCCGTTGGATAAAAATAAAAAAGAGAGAGCCATTGAAGCAAGATATTATCTGGCTCAGGCATATCACCTTAATCATCGATTCGATGAGGCATTAGCCGAACTTATTGCATTAAAGGATAATATACCTGCCAAGCAAAAAGCTTTGCTGAAAGAGATAGAAAGAGAAACCACCTACAATGAGAATGCCATAAAATTGAAAAGTAATCCGGTTGATTTTCGTATCAGTAATCTGGGTCAGGCGATTAATAGTGAGAATGATGAACATAGTCCGGTAATTTCGGCAGATGAATCAATATTGATCTTTACATCAAATCGTCAGGGAACAGGTAGTCTTACTACTTCAGACGGACAATACTACGAAGATATCCATAAAGCCATTTGGAGAGAGGGCAGATGGTTACCCGCTATGAATATTGGTCAAACAATTAATACGGCTGGTAATGATGCAACCTGCAGTTTGAGTGCTGATGGACAAACAATGATTGTTTATCGGAATGATGGTATTTCCGGAGATTTGTTATATTCCAATCTTACCGATAAAGGATGGACTGAGCCGGTGAAATTTCCGAAACCCATCAATACAGATTACAACGAAACGCATGGCTCTTTTTCATATGATGGAAATACGCTGGTTTTTGCCAGTGATCGCCCCGGAGGTTTTGGTGGTAAGGATTTGTACATGGTTACTAAATTACCTGATGGAACCTGGGGTAAAATAATGAATCTGGGTCCTACCATAAATACCATTGAAGACGAAGAAAGCCCTTTCCTATCTCATGATGAGAAAACCTTGTATTTTGCTTCTATGGGGCATATGTCAATGGGAGGATTCGATATTTTTTCTACTCAAAAATTAGATGATAATGAGCAAAAATGGAGTGAACCACAAAATATTGGCTATCCAATAAATACTCCTGGTGATGATTTGTTTTATTCTCCAACGCTTGATGGTCAAAGAGTCTATTATGCATCAGAACGCCCTGGTGGTTATGGAAGATCAGATATCTGGTTGATTGAATATCCTGAAAATGACGAAAGAACACTGGCAGTTGTGGCAGGTTTTATTTTTACACAGGAAGGAATTCCATCGTATGAATCGGAGATAACAGTAACAAAAAAAGAATCTGGAGAGAAGGTAGGAGTATATCGTCCGCATCCTGAAACCGGAAAGTATGTGATAATTGTTCCGACAGGAGTTGAATATACAATGACGATTCGAACTTCTGGAAAAGCAACTTTTGTTAAGGATTTTACCATACCCGCACGATTGGATTTTCCAACCAGGGGAAATGCTTCTTATCTTGATCCGATTGTAGTTGAAGACATGAAAGATGGTCAATAAAGGAGATTATTGTACCTTTTATCAAAATTATTTCATTTTGATACATATTAACAGTTTGTAATTTCTTATTTTGCATTTGATTAATTAATTGATAATAAATTTAGCCAGCCCAAATATGATACATCGTTCTTTACTGGTAGTCATTGCCGTATTTTTGTCAGCTCAGTTGGTGAGTGCTCAAACTCGTGATAACAAGAAATTTAAAGATGCCGTTTATCTGATGGATAACAAAGCCTATGAGGAGGCAAAAGACCTTTTTGAGGAATTGTTAGCTGAAGATGCTGAGGATGTTGAGGTTTTGTATAATCTTGGATATTGCGAAATGAGTCTGGGAACTCATGAGGAGTCTATTAAAGTTTTTGAGAAATTATATTCCTTATTGCCTGAAGAAGAAAAAGCAGGTGATGTGGCAATTGATGTGCAAAGCTTTATTGGAATGAATTATCAATTGATGCTTCAACCTGAAAGGGCCATTGAATTATATGAAAAGGTACTTGCAACTGTTGATCCTTTAAAGAAAGATGTTATTACAAACCTTCGTCGTCAGATTGAATATTGTGAGAATGCGATTGCTTTAATGGCTGCTCCGGTAAAATTGGTTGTTAAAAATCTGGGTCCGGAAGTAAACTCCAAGTACGACGACCATAGTCCTCTTATCTCAGCGGATGAGTCATTATTACTTTTTACATCTCGTCGTGCTTCAAGCTATAGCGACTTATTACCTGATGGGCAATATGCTGAGCGTGTTTATTCATCTGATAAGAAAGATGGAGCCTGGGATAAAGCCAAATCGTTGAAAGAGCTGTTTCGCAAGAAAGGACATGAAGCTGGTGTTTGTCTTTCAATTGATGGAACAGAGCTTTATATCTACAGAAATGATATTGATGGTGCCAATATTTATCACAGTACCTTTGATGGTGAGGATTGGACTGAGCCAGTTAAGTTACCGGAGCCGATAAACTCAAGATATGTTGAGACGCATGCCTCAATTTCACCTGATAACTCAACGTTGTATTTTACCAGTAACCGTGAAGGTGGTGTTGGAGGATTGGATATTTATAGAGTGCGTCGCTTACCTAACGGAGAGTGGGCAAAGCCTGAGAATATGTCGATTTTAAATACACCATATGATGAGGAAACACCTATTATTCATCCTGATGGAAGAACTTTATACTTCAGTTCTGAAGGTCATAACAGTATGGGTAAATTCGATATTTTCTATTCTCAACTACAGGAAGATGGTGAATGGAGTGCACCAAAGAACATAGGTTATCCGATTAATACACCTGATGATGACTTTTTCTTTGTGCCAACTGCAACTCAAAATATTGCCTATTACGCTTCATCAAGATACGAAGGTAGTTTAGGAGGGTCAGATATCTATTTGATCGAATACGAAGAGCCTGAGATTAATCGCCTGGCTGTATTTAAAGGAAAAGTAGTTAGTGGAGATGCTCCATTGGAAAATGTGCGTATTTATGTGAGTGATGCTGAGACTGATGAAGAGGTTGGTGCTTACAAACCACATCCTGGAACCGGAAAATATGTGTTAATTCTTGAAGCAGAGAAAAAATATAAGATTACATATGCCGGAGATGGATATGAAGAAGTTAATGCAATAGTTGATGTTGAAAGGGAAATGGCCTATAAGAAAAGCTCTCAGACATTAACATTGGAAGATACTGAAATGAAGTATCTGATTGCAGAAAAACCAAAAGATGAGGCAGTGACAGAAGTAATGGATGATTCAGATGGAATACCTTATTACACTGTTCAGTTTGTTTCTTTGAAAAAGCCTGAAATAACCAACGATTTATTTACGAAGCATGGTCTGGATGCCAGTTTAATTAAAGTATATGAGTGTAAAGACGGTTGGTTCCGCTATGCTTATGGTGCTTATAAAGGTTATAAGGCTACTTTAAAAGTAAAAAGCACTGTCTTTGGCAATGTTAAAATATGGGATGATGCATTTGTTCGGGAAATCAAACAATTGAATAGTTTAGCTAAAGAAAAAACAGAATAATGAAACAAGAAGAGCTGGTTCTTAGAGCTCTTGAGCCCACAGATGTTGATTTACTTTACAAGTGGGAAAATGATATGAAGATATGGGAGGTGAGCAATACGCTCACCCCTTTTTCAAAGCACCAATTAAAATTGTATGTTGAGCAGGCTCAGCTTGATATATACCAAACCAAACAACTTCGTTTAATTCTTGAACTGGAACCAACCAATATCCCGGTTGGTATGATTGATCTATTTGATTTTGATGGTTTTCACCAGCGAGGTGGAGTTGGAATTATTATTCACGAAGATTACAGGGAAAAAGGCTATGCTTATGAAGCGTTGGAAATGTTTTTGGCTTACTGTTTTGATACACTCGGTTTGAAACAGGTTTATGCCAATATCTCAGCGGATAATAATGCCAGTATCAGATTGTTTGAAAAAGCCGGATTTTCATTGATTGGAACAAAAAAACAATGGTTGAAAACCAAAGGTGGTTTTGTTGATGAATTAATGTATCAGAAAATCAATGCTTAATAGTGAAAAAGATTTACTTCTATTTCGGTTTTATAATAACTATCTATTTACTTCTTATTGCATCAGAAATAGCAAATCTAAAGCAATACACGCCGGTTTATACAGTTTCATTTTCTACAATATCTGAACTTGAACCAAAGGCTTTCTTTTTACGAGTATATTATTTTATTAATATCGTTGAATTGATGGGTTTTGTATTGTTGTTAAAAGGAATGCTGATAATTAAAAATGGAAGACACGCGAATAAGCCATATTTCCTCTCAGGCTTACTAATATTGCCTATTATTTATTTCATATTACGGATACAATAAAGCCCGACTCATGGCCGGGCTTAATATATCGGATGAATATCCTGTGAGGTTATGCTTCCAGTTTGTTTTTGATTAATGCAACCGCTTCTTCAATGGCAGTATCTAATCCATCAAGATTTTTACCACCTGCAGTTGCAAAAAATGGTTGGCCACCGCCGCCACCTTGCATGCGTTTGGCAGCTTCACGAACGATAGTGCCTGCATTTAGGTCATATTCTTTAACTAATTTCTCACCAATTAAAATTGCCAGCTGAGGCTTGCCTGCTACTTCTCCGCCAAGGACTACTACAACATTGTCATCAGACTCGTTTTTAATCATATGAGCCAGATCTTTTAGCTGATCAGCAATAACTGGTTTAACCTTCGCGGCCATCAGACTAACACCGTTAAAATCCTTGGCAGAATCCATGATATTGCGTTTTTCAATGGTTAAAGCACTTTTCTTCATGCTTTGAACCTCTTTACTCATCACAACATTCTCTTCCATCAGACTTTCGATATTTTTCTTAAGATTAGCAGGATTCTTAAACATGTTCTGCAATTCCTTAATCAAACCAAACTGTTGGTTGATGAATTCTTCTGCTTTTGAACCTGTAACAGCTTCAATTCGTCGAATGCCAGCAGCAATGGATGATTCACTGATGATTTTGAAGAATCCTAACTCCCCTGTTGCTTTAACGTGTGTGCCACCACACAGCTCAACTGATTCACCAAATTTAATGGTACGAACCAAATCACCGTATTTCTCACCGAAAAGAGCCATGGCTCCCATTTCTAATGCTTTTGGATATGGAATCTCACGATTCTCTTCCAGATTAATATTTTGTCTGATTTTACTATTTACAATGGCTGCCACCTGATCCAGTTCTTCTTCAGAAACCTTTTGGAAATGTGCAAAGTCGAAGCGTAAATATTCTGGGTGTACCAACGATCCTTTTTGTTCAACATGTGTTCCTAATACTTCGCGCAGAGCACTATGCAGAAGGTGTGTAGCAGTATGGTTATTGGCTGTACTCTGGCGAGCACTTGTGTTGACTATAGCTTTAAAATTACCATTTAAATTACTTGGTAACTGTTTTGCCAGATGTACAATAAGGTTGTTCTCTTTTTTGGTATCGATGATTGAAATTTTCTCATCGCCCTGCTGGATGTAACCAGAATCTCCAACCTGTCCTCCGCTCTCAGCATAAAAAGGAGTGATGTTGAATACAAGCTGGTAAAGCTCCTTGTTTTTAGCTTTTATTTTACGATATCGGGTGATGAAAACTTCAGTTTCGAGATAATCGTATCCGATAAATTCTTCGCGATCGTCTTGCTGTAAAACCTGCCAGTCGTCAGTTTCGATAGCTGTTGCGTTGCGAGCACGTTCCTTTTGTTTATCCATCTCAATCTGGAATTCTTCGCGATTAACAACCAATCCGTTTTCTTTTAGGATCAGTTCCGTTAGATCTAATGGAAATCCAAATGTGTCGTATAATTCAAATGCCACAGCTCCATGTACAACATTGAAGTTCTTCTCTTTGGTGTCGGCAATGATTTTATCCAGCATATTGATACCTGTAGACAGCGTTCTTAAGAAAGATTCTTCCTCTTCTTTGATAACTTTTTCTACAAGTGTTTTTTGTGCCTGCAACTCAGGGTATGCTTCGCCCATTGTGGCGATAAGTGTATCAATAAGTTTATAAATAAAGGCTTCCTTACTATTCAGGAAGGTATAACTGTAACGAACTGCACGACGAAGAATTCGACGAATTACATAACCAGCTTTGTTGTTAGAAGGCAACTGACCATCAGTGATAGAAAATGCAATGGTTCTGACGTGATCAGAAACAACACGCATGGCGATATCTATCTCTTCTACTTTACCATATTCAAAACCTGAAAGTTCGGCTATTTTATTAAGTAATGGCTGGAAAATATCAGTGTCGTAGTTTGATGTTTTTCCCTGTATGGCACGACACAAACGTTCGAATCCCATACCTGTATCCACGTGTTTATTAGGAAGAGGTACCAACTCGCCGTTTGCTTTTCTGTTGAATTGGATAAATACAAGGTTCCAGATTTCTATTACCTGCGGGTGGTCTTTATTAACCAATGATTTGCCGTCAACTTTAGCACGCTCATCATCTGAACGCATGTCGATATGTATTTCAGAGCAAGGACCACAAGGACCTGTATCTCCCATTTCCCAGAAATTATCCTTTTTATTCCCGTTGATAATACGGTCGGCCGAAATCCATTCTTTCCAGTTATCTGCAGCTTCATTATCACGTTCAACGTTATCTTCTTTGCTGCCTTCAAAAACAGTTACATATAATCTGTCTTTGTCTATTTTTAATACTTCAGTAAGGTATTCCCAGGCCCATTCAATAGCTTCTTTCTTAAAGTAATCGCCAAAGGACCAGTTGCCTAGCATTTCAAACATAGTGTGATGATAGGTATCATGCCCAACTTCTTCCAGGTCATTGTGCTTACCTGATACCCGCAGACATTTTTGAGAATTGGCAACCCTTGGACTAACGGGTTCGTTATTTCCCAAAAAAATGTCTTTAAACTGGTTCATACCAGCATTTGTGAACATCAAAGTAGGATCGTTCTTTACAACCATTGGTGCTGAAGGAACGATTTTGTGTTGTTTTGATCTGAAAAAATCCCAAAAACTCTTCCTGATTTCAGATGCCGTCATCATGTTTTGCTAATTTATAATGTCTGTTATTTATTTTTCAGTACTAAAAAAGGCTCAAACAAAAGAATAGAGCCTGATTTTTTGATTTTAAGTTCATTAAATACCTAAATAGTATTCAAACCTTTACTAAACAAAAAAATTTCTTGCAAAGTTAGATTATTTACCTAATTTTGGACGATTCGTGGATAATTTTTTAATTTTAAAATAAAACTGATCAAGACATGTCTAAGGTCAAATACAGATACAATCCTGAAACACTTAGTTATGATCGTATTCAGAAAGGATTTAATTACTATTTTACCCGAATTTCAATCTACCTTACTTCTTTTCTGATTCTAGGTGTAATTCTATACTTTGTATATCCCTACATTTTTGAAAGTCCCAAAGAAAAGCGTCAGGCCAGAGAAATTCAGCAGCTTCTGTCACAGTATGATATTATGAACAAAAAGCTGGATCAGGTTGAATCGGTATTAGAGGATATTGAACTTCGGGATGAAAATATTTACAGATCCATTTTTCAGGCTGATAGTATTCCAAAGACTATTCGCCGTGCTGGTTTTGGTGGTGTAAACCGTTATGAGCACCTTGAAGATATGGATAATAAAGAACTCGTTACAAAGACTGCCCGTAGATTGGATATTGTAATGAAGCAATTATATGTCCAATCAACTTCATTTGATGAAGTTATTGAACTGGCTAAGCAAAAAGACGAAATGATTCGTTCAATTCCAGCCATCATGCCTATTTCAAATAACGATCTGCGAAGAACTGCCTCTGGGTGGGGATATAGGATACATCCAATTTATAAGGTTCGTAAGTTTCATTATGGAATGGATTTTACGGCTCCAACCGGTACCGAAGTATATGCTACAGGTGATGGGGTTGTTTCGAAAATCACAAATGAAGTACGAGGGTATGGTAAGCGTGTTGAAATAGATCACGGTTTTGGTTACACTACCTTGTATGCTCATATGAACGAATTTAACGTAAAAATGGGGCAAAAGGTGAAACGTGGCGAAGTGATTGGCTACGTTGGAAATACCGGTACAAGTACTGCTTCACATTTACATTACGAAGTGATTGAGAAAGGTCGAAAAGTTAATCCTCAGCATTATTATTTCAAAGAGGAGCTTACTGCTGAGCAATATGACCGAATGATTCAGATTTCTTCGAACTCGAACCAAACATTTGATTAAAATCAATTCAAAATAAAGTAAAAAAGCCGCGTAAAGCGGCTTTTTTTGTATGACTGTTGTATCAGTTTGTTAACTGATGGGTTTAAGCGTCTGAGCTGATATTGTTGTTGCTTTAGGAGAACTGATACCCATGCTTTTAATTGGTTTTTCAAAAGGCATATAAAAATCACCATCGCCATCTATTACCAATCGATCCTTTAGTTCCGGAAAATCAATTCGGGTTAGATCTTTTATTTTATGCAAAACCTGCTTTGAAGGATCGGGAAAGGTACCTGCACCTTTAATTTGGTGAAAGGAATGAATTTTTCCTCTGACAAAAGAGCCGTCTGTTTCAGTCCATATTTGGATTACAGGAGTTAAGGCATTAGCTCCACTTAAATTAAAACGGCTGTAGGTGCAGAAATTACCCAGGCTATAAGCAATGAAGCGATCTTTATAGATTTCAATGGAGCGAGGAACATGAGGGCCATGACCAAAAACAATGTCGGCTCCGGCTTCAATCATCGCATGGGCAAATTCATAAACATTACCTCTGTTTTCTCCATAAAAGATTTCTGTTTGTCGGGTCACATGTTGGTGATCCTTACCTTCGGCGCCACCGTGAAAGGAGACTACAACGTAATCACATTTTTCTTTTAATTCTTTTACTATTCTAACAGCATTGTCTATGTCGCCAATCTGAACTGTACCAGTATTGGGAGCAAACCCACAAAGACCAATTTTGTAGTTTTCGAATTCAAGAATATCAGTAGGCTTTGATTCAAGACCAGCAAAGGGTATTTCCAGACTGTCGAGTATTGCAGTTGTTTTTCTTAAGCCGGCAGGGCCAAAGTCTCTGATATGGTTATTAGCCAGGTTTAATAAGTTAAAACCAACCTTTTTTAATGTCGGTGCAAATGAAGTGGGGGTTTTAAATGCATAACATTTAGTGGTATCCTTGCATCTTTTGAAAACAGCTCCTTCATCGAGAAAAGCTCCTTCAAGGTTGCCAAAAACGATATCTGCCTCAGCAAAAACAGGCTGAACTTCTTTCAATAGTGGCCAGGGATCATTGTTAGGAGGTAAATATTGAGTGGAAGGAAAATGAGTGCCAAGCATCATATCACCAACTCCAATAAATGACAGTCCACTTTTGGTTTGATTTGTTTGTGCGATTGCAAAGGTAAAGGATAAGATAGTGCATATAAATATCCCAAAGCTTCTCTTCATAATAAGTTGTTTTGTTCAAAGATAATACTATTCGAGAAGGCAAGGCGCGAGCTGTTATGGTTTTTATGGTAGATTGAGTTAAATGTTCGAATTTACTGAATAGCAGATGTATCTTATTTATCAGTATTGACAGTTCGAGTTTATGGTTTGGCAATTAGTTAAATTACTACTAATATTGTAATACTATCGTTTACTTGATTTAAAGGTGTAGTTGAGCAGTGGATTATTGCTGTATTCAACTAGTTAACAAATAAAGATACATGCCTTATAAAGAAAAGAAAGTCGAAAAGTTATATTACTCAATCGGCGAAGTTGCTGAGATGTTTGATGTTAATACTTCCTTAATTCGTTTTTGGGAGAAGGAGTTTGATGTGATTAAACCTCATAAGAACAAAAAGGGAAATCGCATGTTTACTCCTACTGATGTTGAGAACTTTCATCTTATTTTCCATCTGGTTAAAGAAAAAGGAATGACATTGAAAGGGGCTCAGAAAAAGTTGAAAGAAAACAGGGATGATACTATTCATGATTTTGAGGTAGTGTCGAAGTTGAAAGAGATCAGAGAACTGTTGATTGAGGTGCGGGATAATATCGATAATTAAACATGAGCAGAGTAAGGGATGTAATGAATGTGATGGAGCAGTTTGCGCCATCGGCTTTAAAAGAAGATTTCGACAATGTTGGGTTAATATTGGGAGATGCTGATGAAGAGGTAAGAGGAGTGCTGGTAACCCTTGATATTACTGAAAAAGTAATTGATGAAGCCATAGCAAATAATTGTAATATGGTTGTTTCGCATCATCCAATTATGTTATCTGGTTTAAAAAAGATCACCGGAAAAAATGACATGGAGCGGGTGGTTTTAAAATCAATCAAAAATAATATTGCAATTTATGCCTCGCATACCAATGCTGATTCAGTAATGGATGGTGTGAGTGGAAAAATGTGTGATAAGCTAGGTTTAAAAAAACGTAAGATATTATCGCCTATAAAAGAGAGCCTTGTAAAGTTGGTTGTGTTTGTTCCTGTTGATCATGCAGAGAATGTTAGAAAGGCGATTTTTAAAGCAGGTGCAGGAGTTATTGGAGAATATGGTTCGTGCAGTTTTAGCCAGGAAGGTCAAGGAACTTTCAGAGCAAGTGAAAATACCAATCCATTTGTGGGAGAAAGGGGAGAGCTTCATTTTGAGAAAGAAGTGCGAATAGAGACCATTCTGCCTTCATACCTTAAAGGTAAAGTAGTTAATGAGATGGTTAACGCTCATCCTTATGAAGAAGTTGCCTATGATATTTATCCTTTAAAAAATGATTGGGAAAAAGCAGGGATTGGAATGATTGGAGAATTGGATGAGGCCTGTGATGAGATAGATTTTCTAAAAGAAGTAAAAAATATATTTAATGTTGGTTGTGTACGTCATACCCAGCTATTAAATAAAAAAGTAAAAAAGGTGGCGGTTTGCGGTGGTTCCGGAAGTTTTTTATTGAGCAAAGCAATTGCTGAAAAAGCCGATGTTTTTATTACGGGAGACTTTAAGTATCACCAGTTTTTTGATGCTGAAGAGCGAATTGTTATTGCAGATATTGGACATTTTGAAAGCGAACAATTCACTAAAGAAGTTTTTTTTGAGTTACTTACAAAAAAATTCTCTAATTTTGCAGTCCGTTTATCATTAGAGAATACCAATCCAGTAAATTATTTATAAAGAATGGCAACAATAGATCCGAAAGCAAAAGAAAAAGAGATGTCAGTAGAAGAAAGACTGAAAGCTCTTTACGACCTTCAAACAGTGGAGTCTTCGATTGACAAGATTCGTACGCTTAGAGGTGAGCTTCCTTTGGAGGTTCAGGATTTGGAAGATGAGATTGAAGGGTTGGATACCCGTATGGCTAACCTTGACGGGGAGATTAAAAGTTTGAATGACGCCATCCTGGGTAAAAAGAACGAAATTAAAGAATCAGGTTTGCTGATAAAAAAATACGAAGCGCAACAAATGAATGTGCGTAACAATCGTGAATTCGATTCTTTATCTAAAGAGATTGAGTTTCAGAAACTGGAAATCGAATTATGCGAGAAACGTATTAAAGAGTTCACGGCTGAGTTGAAAAACAAGAAAGAAGTTGGCGAATCTTCAAAACAATTGTTAGAAGATAGAAAAGCTGACCTTGCAGCCAAAAAGAAAGAACTTGACGAGATCGTTGGAGAAACTCAGGTTGAGGAAGAGCGAATGATGCAAAAATCAGAAGAAATTGCAACAAGTGTTCCTGAACGTCTGTTAACTGCTTTCAGAAGAATTCGCAAAAATGCCAGAAATGGATTAGCAGTAGTTACCGTTGAACGTGATGCTTGTGGTGGTTGTTTTAATAAAATTCCACCTCAGCGCCAGTTAGATATCGCTTCACACAAAAAAGTAATTGTTTGTGAGTATTGCGGTCGAATTTTGGTTGACAGAGCGATTGGTGGTGAAGAAGCTGCAGAGTAATTTCTGCCAGTAAAAAATATTAAATTGCAGCCGGACATTTGTCCGGCTGTTTTTGTTTAGTTGATATTGATGAAGATTGTATTATCTGTATTTCTGTTTCTCGTTTCATTTTCTCTCCATTCTCAAAGTAATGAATGGTTGAGTTCCAAAGCACAGCTGTGTTTGAGCGATGAGTATCAGTATAACTTTTCTGATTTCGGATCTCTGAACGAAGATGAAACCTACTATTTAAGTGCCTACAGATGCTTTTTGCAATTTGTGAACTATGAAGATGAGGATTGGGTTAAGTCTTTTGAGAAAGAACAAAACAGACTCCTTAAAATAACAAAAACGGAAAATCAGAAAGTAAATATGATGCTTATTAATCTTGATGTTCAATTGGGATTGATGCAGGTAATGAAAGGTGATGAAATAACTGGAGTTTATAATATTTATAAAGCTTATAAGTCGTTTGAAGGATTAGATAAAAACCAATGTGATGCCCTGGAATATCAAAAACTACATGGTTTGTTTTTGATTTTTGCTGATCAGGTTGAAAATCAATATGGTTTCTTGTCCTGGTTGTTTGGAATTGAAGGAGATAGTGAACTGGGTTTTCAGTTATTACGATCGTACATAAGTCAAACAAAATACAAGGACGGTTTGCATACGGAAGGCTTATTGTTATTGGCCTACAGTAGTCTGCAGTTTTCAAATATTGAAAGAACGGAGTTAGAGTGGCTTCTGGAGGAAGCTGAAAGATATGGATCCCCTGTACTTTCTTTTGTTGTTGCCTTAAATGCGGTTAAGATTAATGAGTCTAAACTGGTTTTTGACTGGATTCACGATTGGAAAGGACATCAGATTCACAAGTTTCCTTTGCTTGGCTATATAAAAGGCAGGTTTTTGCTAAATGAACTGAAGGAGGAAGGAATTGCCTATTTGGAACAATATTGTAATGATGGCAATAGAAATCGGTATTATGCTGATGCAATTTATAGAATTGCCAGATTCTGTCATGTTAAAGAAGAGGGGATTAAAAGAAATGCCTGGCTAAGTTTGATTGATGAAACTGATAATCTCACAACCAGTCTGGATCGGCAGGCAAAGTCTGAATACGGGATGTTAAAAGATTGTCCTGTTGCATTAGTTAAAGCACGGTTTTTAATAGACGGAGGAGATTACCTGACTGCCATTAGTGTTTTAAATACCGATTCAATAAACAAATATTCTTCTTTTTATGAGATTGAATGGTGGTATCGTTTGGCAAGGGCAGAGCACCTGCTGAATAATTATAAACAAGCCTTAATGGCCTATGATAAGGTCATCTCTTTGTCTGGTGATGATAGTCGTTATTTTGGACCTTATTCAGCCTTGTTTGCATCAGAGATTATGGTTGAACAAAAAAGCTTTGAAAAAGCCCATCAATATTTGCAATGGGCATCAGATTTAAACACAGGAGAATATCAAAAAGAAATAACGATTAAGATTGATGCTGCATTAAAAAAGGGGGCTAGCTAATTTTATACTGCATTATTGAGCTTCTTTATGCTACCGACCGTACGGTTTAGATTAAATTTACAACTATTTAAAATTTAGATAGCCTAAATATCTAATGTATCTACTATTTTTGTGTAAATTGTGAATCTAAAATTATTAATTACTTAACCGTTTTATTATGAAAAATAGTTTACTTTTTTCTTTTCTTTTATTATTTGCTGTTTTTACTGGTGTGAATGGACAAATATTAATAAATGAGTTTGATGCAGATCAAGCAGGAACAGATACTGAAGAGTTTATAGAGTTATATAATACTTCATCTTCATCTGTATCATTAGATGGATATGTTTTGGTTTTGTTTAATGGAAGTGGAGACACATCCTATGATGCAATTGACCTTGATGGTTATACAATTGAAGCTAATGGATTCTTTGTAATTGGCAATGTTTCTCAAGCTACTTTGGCAATATCATCTATTCAAAATGGTGCAGATGCAATTGCTTTGTATTCTGGGAGTGCAACTGATTTTCCAAATGGAACTCCTGTAACATCAAATAATTTGGTGGATGCAGTTGTTTACGGAACAAATGACGCTGATGATACTGGTTTGATTGATGTTTTAACTCCAAGCCAGGTGCAGCTTAATGATGATACAGAGAACTCTTTGCAACGTAATACTGATGGTGCAGGAGGAGCATTAAATACATCTGAATTTTATGCTCGAACTCCAACGCCAGGTGCTACGAATGAACTTGTTGCTGGTACCCTAGAGTTAACATCACCTAATGGCGACGTTGATTATACCGCAGGCCAGTCTATTCAATTTAGTTGGAACTCTACTAATGTTGCGAATGTTTATTTTGAAGTTTGGACGGATGAATCTATTTGGGAACAAATTACTGGTGAGATTGCCTCTGTTGATGGAACAAACACTTATGATTTTACTATCCCATTAAATGCCTGGTCATGGGATGCTTATAAAATTAGAGTAGTTGATGCATTAAATTCAGCAGTTTCTGATGAGTCAGATGCAATATTTGCCATTGATGGGCATGATACAGAGGTTTTTTACGAAGATTTTAGTAGTGGAACTTTAGGTAATTTTGAAGCAATTTCTACTAGTGGAGATGCTGTATGGGAATACGGAGTATATAGTGGAACTACCTTTGCTCAGATTGATGGAAGTTCTGCAGATAATGAAGATTGGTTAATTACTCCAGTAATTAATCTTGATAATACTGAAAATGAAACTATTGAATTCAAAACAGCAGTTAATACTTTGCAAGATAATTTAGAAGTTATGTATTCTCTAAATTATGATGGAGGTGGAAATCCTGCTGGTGCAAACTGGACTGGTCTTCCATCTTATGAATTATCACCAGGAAATTGGGAGTTTAAAACTACTATAGTTGATATAAGTTCTTTAACTGGTAATGTTTACTTTGCATTTGTTTATACTTCAAGTGCAAGTATATCAAATAAATGGGAAGTGACCGGAATATATATTTCAGGTAAAGATACCGCTACAGGTCTTGACAAAAAAGAAACAAAGACAGTGAAAGTCGTTCCAAATCCATTCTCAACTGAATTTAAGGTTGAGGGAGCTGATGTTACAGGTGTTACTTTATACAATGCTGCCGGTCAGTTGGTGAAAAATGTTCCTGCTATTTCAGGTGTTGTTTCAACTTCAGATTTGAGCAAAGGAATGTATATCCTTCAGATTAAAATGGCTGATGGAACCGTAACAACTCAAAAAGTGATTAAGAAATAAGTATTAAAATCATTTATATGTAACCGCAGTTCTGTTTGAGCTGCGGTTTTTTATTGGTGTTTCGGATCGCATCTACTTTGAAAGATTGCATTTCAGAGAGATTTACCTCAATGTAATGTCATTTCTATCCCAATTGTAAACGACAGGGCAGGGATAAAGAAGTATATCCAATCATTAGACCTTTCAAGGTTAATATAGCAGCAATAAAAAAGCACCGTGATCAATAATATACCACGATGCTTTGCTTTGTATTTGTTGATGGGATATGAAGGGTTAACGAAACAGTTTGTCAATCATATCAGTATTGGTCATATTCGGTATTGTAACTTTTAAATTGGGATTAGCTTTCATAGCTCTTTTAATGGCAAAAACAGCGCCTTCGTTACGTGCCCAGCTTCTACGTGTTATTCCATTGTTTACGTCCCAAAAAAGCATGTTTTGTAATCGTTTATTAGCTTCTTCTGTACCATCCAATAACATGCCGAAACCACCGTTGATTACTTCGCCCCAGCCGACACCGCCGCCATTATGGATGCTTACCCAGGTTGCTCCACGGAACGAATCACCGATAACATTCTGAATTGCCATATCGGCAGTATAACGTGAGCCATCATAAATATTGGATGTTTCGCGATATGGACTGTCCGTGCCCGACACATCATGATGGTCGCGACCTAATATAACCGGAGCTGAAAGTGTGCCATTGGCTATGGCTTTATTAAAAGCTTCAGCAATGCGAATACGACCTTCGGCATCGGCATATAGAATACGGGCTTGAGATCCAACTACCAATTTATTTCTTCCGGCTTCTTTTATCCAATGTATATTATCTGCCATTTGCTGTTGTATCTCAACAGGGGATTCCTGTCGCAATTCTTCCAGCACTTCTGTTGCAATTCTATCAGTCTCGGCAAGATCATTGGGATCGTTGCTGCTGCATACCCAGCGGAACGGGCCAAACCCATAATCGAAACACATGGGTCCCATAATATCCTGAACATATGATGGATATTTAAAGTCACCATTTTCTTTTAATATATCAGCACCGGCACGACTCGATTCCAACAGAAATGCGTTTCCGTAGTCGAAGAAATACATGCCTTGAGCAGTCAGTTTATTGATTGCGGCAACATGGCGACATAGACTTTCCCTAACTTTTTCTTTGAACAATTCAGGTTGAGTAGCCATCATATCATTCGCTTCGTCGAATGATAAACCTACTGGGTAATAGCCTCCAGCCCATGGATTATGTAATGATGTTTGATCTGATCCTAAATCAACGTGAATATTTTCCCTGGCAAATTTCTCCCAGACATCCACTATGTTGCCATGGTAAGCTATCGAGATTACTTCGTGGTTTACTTTGGCAATCATTACTCTTTCGCAGAGTTCATCAAGATCCTCAATCACTTCATCAACCCAGCCCTGAGTGTATCGTGTATGTATTGCTTTGCCATTGACTTCGGCTATCACACTGATGCATCCGGCTATATTTCCGGCTTTAGGTTGAGCGCCAGACATGCCTCCCAATCCTGCTGAGACGAATAATTTACCTGCCAGATCAGCTTTGCCATTCGATATTTTTCTGCCTGCGTTCATGATGGTAATCGTTGTTCCATGTACGATTCCCTGTGGACCAATGTACATATAGGAACCGGCTGTCATCTGACCGTATTGCGTTACCCCCAAAGCATTGAATCGCTCCCAGTCGTCAGGTTTTGAATAGTTAGGAATCATCATGCCATTGGTAACAACAACACGTGGGGCATCCTTGTGTGATGGATACAAGCCCATGGGATGGCCCGAATACATTGTCAATGTTTGCTCATCGGTCATCTCGGCAAGATATTTCATTGTTAGGCGGTATTGAGCCCAGTTTTGAAATACAGCTCCATTTCCACCATAGGTAATCAATTCATGTGGATGTTGAGCTACTGCATAATCAAGGTTGTTTTGAATCATCAGCATAATAGCTGCCGCCTGTTTTGATTTGTGTGGAAATTCATCAATGTGACGAGCTTTCAACTCATAATCCGGGCGGTACCGGTACATGTATATCCGGCCAAAAGTATTTAGCTCATACAAAAACTCGATAGCCAGTTCGGCATGATGCTCTGTTGGAAAATAACGTAAAGCATTCTGAAGAGCTAGTTTTTTCTCTTCCTGTGTTAATATATCCTTTCGTTTTGGAGCATGATTAATATTAGGATCATATTCCTTTTTTGGAGGAACGGATGATGGTATTCCTTCTAAAATTGCTGCTTTAAACTGTTCAGGGGTCATTTGTTTTTAATTTGTCAATGTTCTTGTTCTGCTAAATACAAAGTACCGGCTTTTTACAAACAAGTTTTATGACATAGCGCAATTGGAAGAGTTGTAAAAAGGTGAGATTCGTCAATTGATCAGATCATTCCGTTATCAATTAGCAGGATAATATGCTCAATCATCACATCATCACCATCACTGTCAAATTCTGATTTTAGGTTGGAACCAAATAAACGGGCTATTCCCTGCCAAAATACTGCTGAAACACCTCCTTTATATTCTTTAATTAATTCATAGGTAGTATCGCCAGTCTCACGATTAATGAGCTTAATTAATAGCTTGCCTTGTGAGAAGGTTAGTTTTTTTAACGGTGTCTCAAATTCTTCAAAAAGCTCCTTTTCTCTCTGTTTAAGATATTTCTTACGTTCCTTTGGTTCTGTAATCAGGGCAAGATTAGAATTGATGTCGTTAATAGTATAACTTGCTCTACGGGCGTAGGGCAGTGTAATCTTTACATTGTGTACCAGTTTGGAATATCGCCGTTTTTGTCTTTTGCTTTTAAATTTAAAAGGAGGCATTACGGGAACCTCTTTTAGAGTAATATGAGGGATTGTATCATTATCGATTATCTGATGGTTTAAAATAATATCCTTAATTCTAACCGTGTCTTTTTGTGCCAATACGGTATAGCTGCTTCCTGTAAAGAATAAGATAAGAAGCAATATTACCGAATAACTATATGGCTTAACAAGCATCATTTTTTTATACCAGAACAATCAAATGGTTGTTTCGTTGAAAGAAACTAAATTACTTTCAGCAAAATTACAAACAAAAAAACGGAGTAGCGATAGCTGCTCCGTTAAATCATTTTATCAATTTTTTACTCTTCTTTGTCGTTGACAAAAACAAGTTCCATTTTATCAGCTTTTTTAAAGAATGTTTTAGCCAGTTTTTGTAATTGTTTTGAAGTCATATTTTCAATAATGGTCTCATAATTTTCAGGAAGATCGTTATTGATTCCCTGGATATAATATGTTCGGAGGATATTCATCCAATAACCGTTGTTTTCCTTTTGTTCTTTGCGGTTTTTAAGCATGTTTAAGCGGGTTTTATTCAAGTCTTCCTGAGTAACACCATTCTTAATAATCTTATCGATTTCGGCATGTATTAAAGGAATCAATGTTTCGTATTTGCCCGGATCGGTATCAAAACCGATGCTAATTACAGCATCCTGTTTGGGAATGCGATTACTACCTGCTCTTACACCAACACCATAGGTGCCACCTTCTTTCTCTCTGATTTCTTCTGTATATCGCAAAGTCAGAATTTTTTCAATAAACGATAATCCTATGCGGTTCTCAGGGGTATACTCTAATTCATTATCGAAATAGATTTTAACTGTGGCCTTAGGATCAGCAAAATTAATAGGGATGCGTTTAATGGTTTCACCTTTAGGAGCTGACACATTATTATCTACCCAATTTTCTTTTGTATCATTGCTTCTGATGGCTCCCAGGTATTTGGCTGATATTTCTTTTGCTGTCTCTTTGTCAATATCACCCACGATAAAAAAGGTGAAATCAGCAGCATTATTAAAACGCTCCTTGTATATATCCTTCATTCGTTCAAAGGAAACCTTATTCAGAAAATCCTCGCCAAATAATAATGTTCGCTCATTATAGTCAGATCTCAATAGAACCAGACTATCATTAAGTATTTTGTTGGGATTATCACCAATGTTGGCAATATATGCAAGGTTACGTTGCATAAAAGTATTATAGGCTTCCTCATCAAAGCGAGGCTTCTCAAATTTCATATAGGCCAACTGCATCATTGTTTCAAAATCCTCCGGACGACAATGTCCACTAATAGATTCGGAAAGATCGCTGACAGAAAAGCCTACAGAAGCTGTTTTTCCTGTTAAAGCCTTTTTTAAGTCTGATGCACTTAAATCTCCAATGCCAAACAACGACATAAAATCAGACATTACACCAATGGTTGCCAGATCTTTTGTTTCATACAACGAAGAACCACCTTTGCTGAAACTTTGCAGTGAAACCTGATTTTTATTATAATCGGCAAAACGATAAATAACTTTGGTGTTGTTGTTTAATGTCCATTCAACAGCATCAAATTCTGGCAATTCTTTTTCTGCTATTACTTTGCCTTCAACTGGTAACGAACTAATCAGATTATCATCAACTTGTTCATCTACATAAGGCTCAATGTCTTTTTGCTTTACTTTTTCAATAATCGAAAAACTTTCATCTTTGTTTAAATGATTGATACCTTCTTTATCCGGACCGGTAATAATGATGACTGCATTCTCGGTTGTATAGCCTTCTCTGAATAGCTCTGTCAGTTCATCAACCGTTACGGATGGAATAACGCTTTTTGCAAATTCATACTCATACTCAATTCCGGGCATAGGAGTGTTATTCAGGTAAAGCTCTTTAAATTCGCGACAATAGCTATCGTGCGATATTTTATCTCTACCTTTATAATAGTTCTCATAACCTAGAAGGAATGAAGCTTTGGCTCTTTCCAGCTCAGTTTCAGTAAAGCCGTATCTTTTTATTCTCTCAACCTCAGTCAATATTGCTTCAAAAGCAATGTCTTCCTCATTGTCTTTGGCAGTGGCTGAAATATAAAATAAATCGCTTGTTTTGGTTAAACTTGAAAAACCGATACTTCCGGTTATAAAAGGAGGTGTGCCTGTTTCCAATAGTTCAGAAATGCGTGATCGGATCATACTGGAAACTAAGGATTCCAAATATGACTTTCTGAAAGTTGCATGTGTTTTGTGTTCCGGTAAAACAGCATCATGACGAATATAAAGCGATATACTTGATTGATTAGCTTCTTTATCTGTAGCTAACACATAATCCATCTCTTTTTTTGGATCAATGGTTATATAATAACGCTCTTTGGGATTTTCAACAGCTGGAATTTTTGAAAATAATGCTTTTACTTTTTCTTCAATTTCATCAACATCAATATCACCAACTATAGCAATTGCCTGAAGATCGGTACGGTACCAGTCGTGATAGAAACGACGAAGCTCTTCATAATCAAAGCCATTTATTACTTCATAGTCACCAATAACATCTCTTTTGCCGTATTTTGAACCATTGTAAAGAACCGGAGAGAATTGAGCTCTCAGTCTAAAGCCAGCATTTCTGCGGGTTCGCCATTCTTCTGAGATTACACCTCTTTCATCATCAATTTCTTTGGCGTCCAGTGTAAGATTATCCGACCAATCATGAAGAATAAGTAAACAGGTATCTATCAAACCTTCCGGACCAACCGGAACATTACTTAGGTTGTAAACAGTTTCATCTTTTGCAGTATATGCATTTATATTTCTGCCAAAAGCAACGCCATGTCTTTCTAATGTGTTGATAATGCCTTTGTCAGGAAAATTCTTAGTGCCATTAAAAGCCATGTGCTCTAGAAAGTGAGCTAAACCATTTTGGTTATCATCTTCCAGTATTGCACCTACATTCTGGATAATATAAAAACTTGCTCTTTCTTTGGGTTCTTCGTTGTGTCTGATGTAATACGTTAAACCATTTTTTAACACTCCCGTTCGGATTGCTGAATCCATGGGAACCGGGGTGTTTAAATCAAATTGAGCTAAGGCTGGTATAAGTATTGCGAATAGCAAAAGAGTACTTAATAATATATGTTTCATTCTTATCGTTTTTTCAAATCTAGTAATTAATGAATTTTATAAAATATATTATACATAGTTTAACAACTGACAATTAAGGTTTACTGGACTAGTTATTTTTTTTATGTCGATTACTCGAAGTTTTATTGGATAAACCAATTAGCTGTGTAAAAGTAAGAGTTCGTATTATTAGAATTATTAAATGATTTTTCAACTCTATTGACCATGGTTTGTTATGAAATTAGACATGATAACAAAATGAATAATCTTAAAATATGAATAGTAAGAAATATCCTATTGTTGTTATTGGGGGTAGTATAGCCTCAATAAGTTTTATAAGAACTCTAAGGGAAACGGGAAATAATGATTCGGTTTTATTGATTTACGGAGAAGATCGTTTACCATACAAAAGAACCAAAATTAATAAAAACATGGTTCGCGGTTTTGATAAAGATGATTTTATCATTGCAGATAAAGCTTGGTATCAAAACAATAATGTAGAATTATTAAATATCTGGGCAACATCAATTGATGCTCAGAATAAACAAATATTTTTCGAAGAAACAGAACCCATTGAATACAATAAGCTTTTATTGGCAACAGGTGCAGGTTCGGTTATCCCGCGTATTGCAGGTATTGAGCCTGCAGAAATGCATTCGGTTCAGAATGCTGCAGATGTTGAGCGATTATTGGAAGTTGCCAGTAATAAACAAAGATTTCTAATTGTAGGAGGTGGTGTTGAGGGTATCGAAACAGCTGATCAGCTCATTAGAAAAGGGAAAGAAGTGATTCTTGCAAGTCGTATGAAGTATCCGCTTCAGAAATTGTTTCCGCATGAATTTATCCAACCTTTGGAGGAAGCAATGTTAAAAAGAGGTGTTCAATTGTACTCAGGTGTCTCAGTCAATTCTGTTGAAAGGGTAGGAGATCATTTTGCAACCAAGTTAAGAGGTGATACAATTGAATTTGATGAAATAGTAAGCAGTACAGGAACATTACCAAATATACAGCTAGCAAAAAGTGCTGGATTGAATACTGAGAAAGGAATTGTTGTAGATGAATGGATGCATACTTCCAATGAAGATATTCTGGCAGCAGGTGATGTTGCTCAGCATCATAATGGTATCATTACAGGTCTGTGGCACGCAGCCGAGCATCAGGGTAAACTGGCAGCATTAAATCTTTTTGATAAGAAAGAGAAGCATACTTTGCCACCATATCGTCTAAAAACAGAGGTATTTAATTTATTTTTATTCTCAGCTGAATATGAGAAGTTAGTTCCTAATGAGTACGAAATTGTGAAGGAGGATGAAAAAGGGGTGAAGCGTTGGTTGTATTTTAAAGATGATAAATTGAAAGCTGCCTTAATGCTTAATGATGGATTAAGGGCCAAACAATATCAGCAAGCGTTGATGGAAGAATGGAGTAAAAAAAGATTTAAAGAAGAGCTACCTTTACAGGCTCCTTTATCTTTTAATTTTTCGCCTTCTTTCTAATGATTTAAAACATGAAGTTAATCACTATCGTTTTTATTCTGAGTTATGGTTTATATTTTTGTTGTAGAAGAAGAAACAAATACTAAAAATTAAACTGTTTTGCCATGACGAAGACCATTGAAACGGGTGTTTATTCAGAAATAGGCGAATTAGAAGGTGTTATATTGCATACCCCTGGAAAAGAGGTTGAAAATATGACTCCTACAAATGCAGAAAGAGCTCTTTATAGTGATATCTTAAACCTGTCAGTTGCCGTAGAAGAATATAAGCAGTTGGCGGGTGTTTTAGAGAAGGTAACACAAACATTTCAGGTTAAAGACTTATTGGCAGACATACTTGATCAACCTAAAATAAGATTGGGATTGATTGAAAAGATATGTACTTATGAACAGGTACTCAATATGAAGGAGTTCTTGTTGGATTTGCCTACTCCCGAATTGGCAAGGCAATTAATAGAAGGTGTTGATTTGCAAAAAAACTCCCTCACTACTTTCTTGTCTGATGAACGTTATGCATTGCGTCCTTTGCATAATTTCTTTTTTACCCGTGATGCCAGTGTCAGTATTTACAATAAAGTTCTGATTTCTAAAATGGCAAATAAAGTAAGAGAGCGTGAGGCTATTTTGATGGAGGCCATTTTTAATCATTCGAATCAGATTAAGGCAGAGTCAGTCAACCCTAATAGTTATTATAATATCGGTGCTGAAACAACCATTGAAGGGGGAGATGTGCTTATTGCTAGAGAAGATATACTAATTATTGGAAACAGTGCACGAACGTCATCTCAGGGGATTGATTTTATTGTCAATCAAATGAAGCAAAAAAAGGACAAAAGATACATAGTAGTGCAACAGCTTCCGGGTGAACCTGAATCGTTTATACACCTCGATATGGTTTTTACCCTTCTGGATAAAGATGCTTGTATGGTTTATGAACCGCTGATTATGAAATTAAACCGATATGGCACAATCTTAATTAGTTTAGACAACGGGGAAGTAGTATCGATCGAAAAGAAAGATAACCTGCTTTCGTGCCTTAAAGAATTGGGAATGGATTTGAAGCCCATTTCCTGCGGAGGTTCTTCAGATATGTGGATTCAGGAACGTGAACAATGGCACAGTGGAGCTAATTTCTTCGCTATTGCTCCGGGAAAAGTTATGGGATATGCCCGTAATGTTTATACGATGGAAGAAATGAATAAAAATGGCTATGAAATTATTAATGCTATTGATGTAATTGATAATAAGATTAACCTGTCTGATTACGAAAAATATGTGGTCACCATTGGAGGTTCAGAGTTGGCACGAGGAGGAGGAGGTGCCAGGTGTATGACGATGCCTGTAAGAAGGAAGTTTGTAAACTGGTAAAGAACAATTAAGCTTATTTAAAAGTATAGAAAATAAAAAGGCTGTCCCCATTGTTGATGACAGCCTTTCTTGTAGTATGAAAGTGTATTATGACATTATTTCCTGTACCAGATCAGATGCTTCTTTCAGGGTAATTGCTGAGAATACTTTTAAGCCTGATTCATCAATTATTTTTTTACCTCCTTCGGCATTGGTACCCTGCAATCGTACAATGATAGGTACATTGATTTCTCCAATTTTTTTATAGGCTTCAACTACACCTTGGGCCACACGGTCACAACGAACAATTCCTCCAAAGATGTTAATTAAAATAGCCTTTACATTAGGATCATTTAAAATGATTTTTAAACCGGCTTCAACAGTTTCTGCATTGGCACCTCCTCCAACATCAAGGAAATTGGCAGGTTCACCACCTGAAAGTTTAATGATATCCATGGTTGCCATGGCCAATCCGGCACCGTTAACCATACAGCCAACATTGCCATCTAATTTTACAAAATTAAGATTGCTTTTAGACGCTTCTGTTTCTGCGGGGTCTTCTTCATTTAAATCGCGCATTGCTTCATAATCAGGGTGACGGAATAAAGCATTGTCATCCAGATTTACTTTGGCATCAACAGCCAGAATTAAATTATCTGATGTTTTTAATACAGGATTTATTTCAAACATAGAGGAATCTGTTCCAACATAGGCACTATAAAGGGCTGTAACAAACTTTGTCATTTCCTTGAAAGCTTTGCCCGATAGACCCAGGTTAAAAGCAATTTTTCGGGCTTGAAAAGCCTGTAAACCTAATCCCGGATCAATCTCTTCCTTAAAAATAAGTTCGGGAGTTTTAGCAGCTACTTCTTCAATATCCATACCGCCTTCGGTGGAATACATGATTATGTTTTTTCCTGTTTGACGGTTAAGCAAAACACTCATATAAAATTCAGCGGTATCACTCTCACCTGGGTAATATACATCCTGGGCAATTAGTACTTTATGTACAGTTTTACCTTCTGGGCCTGTTTGGTGTGTTACCAGATTCATACCCAGAATATCTTCCGCTTTGTTTTTAACTTCATCCAGCGTCTTAGCCAGTTTAACACCGCCGCCTTTTCCGCGTCCCCCAGCATGTATCTGGGCTTTTACTACCCACCATCCGGTTCCTGTTTTAGCTTGTAATTCTTTTGCGGCTTCAACAGCCTGATCTGGGGTTAAGGCAACAATACCTTCCTGAATAGTAACTCCAAATGATTTTAAGATTTCTTTTCCTTGGTATTCGTGAATGTTCATATAAAGGGATTTAGTATCTGTATTAAAAATCTATAATTAATTATCGCTGATATTTTTGCGATTACTATTAAAAACAGGAATAGTACTATTTTTGTTGTCAAAATTCTGATTAATGAGAAAATTAAAGAATATAGAGCTTAACAGATTAAGTATAGAAGAGTATAAAAAGGCCGATAAATTGCCGGTAGTAGTGGTATTGGATAATATCAGAAGTCTAAATAATGTTGGGTCGGTTTTTAGAACTTCTGATGCATTAAAAGTGGATAAGATTATACTATGTGGCATTACTGCAACACCTCCTCATAACGATATTCATAAAACAGCTCTGGGCGCAGAAGATGCAGTTGATTGGGAATATTATGAAGATACATTAGAAGCCATCAATAAATTAAGAGACGAAGGTTTTATGATCTGCAGTATTGAACAGGTTGAAAACAGTGTTTCGTTGCCTGATTTTAATACGGAGGTTAATGAAAAATATGCTTTGATACTTGGAAATGAAGTGAAGGGAGTTCAACAACAAGTTGTCGATGCCAGTGATGTTTGTATTGAAATTCCTCAATATGGTACTAAACACTCTTTTAATGTTTCGGTAACAACCGGTATTGTTTTATGGGAATTCTTTCGCAAGATAGAACTGGAATAGACTAAAGAATACGGCAAAAAAAAAGGGAGACTCACTGTCTCCCTTTCTTGTATATTGTAATTTATTAATTACTGTACAATTGATTTGAATGTAGCATCTTCGAAGAATTTAGCGAATTCAAGATCTTTCACTGCATATTCTTTGAATTTACCGTCCAACTCAGTAGCCTTACGCAATGCATCAAACATTAAGTCGTTTTGACCTGTTCTGGCACCAACGATAGCTTTTAAGTAATATTTGAAACCAACTTCCATTGTATTAGCATTGATAGTTGACAAAGCAGCATCGTAGTTTTTAGCTAAGATTTTAGCTAAAGCAGCGTTGCAGCTTGTGCTGTTACCAAAGTAACGGATTGCATTGTCATATTCACCTTTATGGATAGCAACAATACCTAAGTTGTTATCAAGCTCAGCACCAGCACCAGCAGCAGCTCCGAAGAACTCTTCAGCTTTAGCTAAGTCACCTTCGCGAAGAGCGATAACTCCTAAGTTGTTGTTTACTTCAGCAACACCGCCTTTAATGTTGTTAGCTTTTTCGAAAGCAGATTTAGCACCAGCTAAGTCACCTTTAGCATAAAGAGTAACTCCAATATTGTTAGCAGCTCTCCAACATTTTGGATATTTATCAGCAGCAGCTTTGTAAATTGCTAGTTGAGCATCTACGTCTTCAGTTAAAGTAGCAGCGTAAAGCAACTCTTCGATATTTAATTCAGCAGGAGTGCTAGCAGCTAGTTCAGAAATTTCTGCATCTGATTTACCGATAACGTCAACGTTAACAGACATTTTAGAACGACGAAGTTTAGGAAGAATCTCGTCAGCAACTACTTTGAAAGTTTCAGACATGTTCTTGATTTCACGCTCACGTACTTCAGGATCGCTGTACATAGAAAGAACACGTAAGATTAATTCTTTATCCTGGATGTCTGATTTTTCCATTAAAGCTTTAAAGCCTTCCCAGTCTTCTGGAGTATTTTTTAATGTAAAGAAGTCAGCTTCTTTAGCACCGTCAACTTTTGCTTTTTTCAACTCACGAGCTAAGTAATCTTTAGCCACTTTTTCACGCTTAGAAGCTAAGCTTGTGTTTAAGTCAGCTGGTCCGTCTGGAGAAGCATAAGCAGAAATTTGTACGCCTTTGAATTCTTTGTTTTCAGCAGCCTGAGCTTCTTTGATGAAGTCTTTCAATGCAGCAATTTCTTCTTTGCGTAATTCAGTTCCACGAATGCTGGCTTGTTGAATCAAGAAATAGATGTCAGCCAATTTTTCTTCAGGAATAATACGTTGGAAGTTATCAGCACCGATAGCAGCCTGAGCTCCCTGGTCAGCAACCAAAGTAGCAGTAGCAATAACACCATCAGCAATTTTGTAATCATCAAATTCTGAAGTGCTTCCACCTTTAGTAGCTTTGATACGAACAACAAGGTCAGAAACTTTCATGTTGTCGTTATACTCAACAGAGTTGGTATAAGTGAAAGAACCACCATTTGTGTAAGAAATAACTTTTTCGTTACCCTCAACGCTTTCTCCTTGCAGTTTGTATGATGGGAATGCAGTTTCGCCACCTTCATAGACCAAAACAGGAGTAGCTTCCAATGCTACTTTCTTGTCGAAATATTTTTCAGGAATCTGAACTTTAATTTCAACATCAACTTTACCTGCATGAGCTTCCAAAACTTCAGGAGTTACGGTATACTTAACTTCAGGTGCGCCTTTTTTCATCTTATCCAACCCAGCACAGCTAGCTAAAAGTGCTGCAAGAGCTAGAGTTGCAAATAGGTTGATTCTTGTTTTTTTCATAATGTTTACCCAATTATTTGTTTTTGAACTTAATTCATAGATGAACTCTACAAATTTAAGAATGTTTTTAAAATATAAAAGATCAGTGTAAGATTTATTGCAAATATAGATATTATCTGAATTTAATACAATTCAATAAAGTTTCCAAATTGGTTTTAATTCCAACAAAAGTATGTTATATGCATGCTTTTGTCTTTAACCTAATAATGTCATTAAGTTAATGCGGGTTATGCCTTTTTGATAATCATTCCCTATGAGATTGATGAGTGTGTTATAAACCTGTTCGTCTGTCTCAAAATTCAGATCTTCCAGGTTAACTACTAGCACCGGAAGTTCAGGATGCTCTTTAAAGAATTGAAAATAACCATTCTGTAGGTTTTTTAAATACTCGCCATTTATGCTTTTTTCATAAATACGACCGCGTTTTTCAATCTGCTTCAGTAAGATATCGATGGGGCGATGTAGATAAATATACAAATCAGGAATAGGAGTCATGCTATAGATTATATCAAATATCTGACGGTATAATCTGTATTCATCCTCAGGTAATGTTTTGGCAGCAAAAATTAACGATTTAAAAAAGTGATAATCAGCAATGGTCATTTCATGAAATAAATCACCTGTATCAAAGTCCTTTTTTAACTGTTTATATCTTTCAGCCAGAAAAGATAGCTCCAACGGAAAGGCATAACGTTCCTGATCATCGTAAAATTTTGGTAAAAATGGATTATCAGCAAAGGTTTCCATAACAAGACGTGCATCAACATCTTTACTAATCATTTTAGCAAGAGTTGATTTGCCGGTTCCTATATTACCTTCTATTACCAGGTATTTTTTATTCAGCTTATTCATCTTTTAAAAATGCCTTAAGAAGAATGCATCAATAAAAAATGCATATATCTTAAGGCACAAATGATTTTTATTTTTAATTATTAATAGACCGGATTTATACTCATTTGATCAAATGCAAAGGTATATAAGTCTGTCCATTCTTCAATCGTTTTTGAAGTAGGTTTACCAGCACCATGTCCGGCATCAGTTTCAATTCGAATAAGAACAGGGCGATTACCTTTGTAAGCAGCCTGTAAAGTAGCGATGTATTTAAAAGAGTGTGCCGGAACCACTCTGTCATCATGGTCAGCTGTTGTAACCATTACTGATGGATATTTCAGATTACCATCAATATTGTGTACGGGAGAATAATTATATAAATATTCAAACATTTCCTTATTATCCTCGCTTGTTCCATAATCAGTTGCCCAATATCTTCCGATAGTGAATTTTTGGTAACGAAGCATATCCATCACACCCACTTGTGGATAAGCCACCCTGAATAATTCAGGCGCCTGGTTGATAACTGCTCCAATTAACAATCCTCCGTTTGAGCCACCTTGTGCAGCCAGCAATTCAGGATTGGTATATCCCTGGTCCACCAGATAATGACCCGCGGCGATAAAGTCATCAAAAACATTTTGTTTGTTCATGAGAGTACCGGCTTGATGCCATTCTTCTCCATACTCACCACCTCCGCGTAAATTAGCTACAGCAAAAACACCACCATTTTCTAACCATACTAAACGACGTATATCAAAACGTGGATTAAGGCTTACATTAAAACCTCCGTAACCGTATAACCAAGTCGGATTTTTACCGTTTAATTCCAAACCTTTTTTGTGTACAATAAACATTGGAATTTGTGTTCCATCTTTACTTTCATAAAAAATCTGTTTCGTCTCGTACTGATCAATAGCAAAATCTATCTCAGTCTTATGATATAGTTCTGAAATGTTCTTTTCAATATCATATTTGTATATAACAGATGGATAAGTGTAAGAGGAGAAGGTATAAAAAGTAATGTTGTCTTCTTTCTTTCCAGAGAATCCACTTACTGTTCCAATTGAAGGCAATTCAACATCATAAAGATATTCACCATTCATAGAGTAAACCTTTACTATAGAATGGGCATCTTGTTGGTAATTGGCAAATATTTTACCACCAACTACAGAAATGCTTTGTAATACATTTTTGTCATCTTCCGGAATGAGATCGGTCCAGTTTTCTTTACCTGGTTTGTTGACATCAATCTTAATGACTTTGTATTTTGGTGCCTCATCGTTGGTCATAACCCAAAGTGATCCATCATAATGATCGATGACATTGTAATCTTTGTCAAACGTTTCAATTGCTTTATTAAGTTCACTATCTGAACTTTCAAGGCTTTTAAAGTAGAGAGCATTACCACTGGTTGATTCTGTAACGCTGATGATCATATATTTCTCATCATCCGTAACCCCTGCGTAAAAGCCCCAGTCTGGATGTTCGGTGTCTTCGTATATCAATTGATCTTCATCCTGAGTTGTACCAACTTTATGGTAGTAAATTTTACTGTTACTGTTTTGACCTTTGAATTCATCTCCTTCTTCAGGGGTAGGATAACGGCTATAAAAGAAACCGTCTTTATACCATGATATACCGGAGAATTTTATCCATTTAAGATGATCATTCAGTTTTTCACCTGTAGCTATATCTTTTACATAGAATTCGCGCCAGTCGGAGCCACCGGTTGATGTACCATAGCCAAGATATTTTCCATCATCAGAAACAGAGAAATTGGCAAGTGCCACAGTGCCATCTTCTGATAATTTATTGGGATCCATAAAAAGAACAGGTTCATCGTCAAGTGTTTTTTGCATATAATATACACTCTGATTCTGTAATCCGTCGTTTTTAGAGAAGAAATACATACCACCTTCTTTCCAGGGAGCAGAACGACGCGGATAATTCCAAATTTCAGTGAGTCGGTTTTTTATTTTCTCTCTGAAAGGAATGGATTCAAGATACGAGAAAGTAACCTGATTTTCTGCCTTAACCCATTGGGCTGTCTCTTCAGAACGATCGTCTTCAAGCCAGCGATAGGGATCTGCTACATCCGTACCAAAATAATTATCAACAACATCTCCTTTTGGGGTTTCAGGATAGTTGAATTGTTTTTGAGCAGTTTCGCATGAGAATAACAAAAGCAATGCGAACAAGCTGATTAAATTCAGATGTTTCATAATTGTGGGTGTTAGTAAAGGTTATTGTTTTTGTTTAATCGGTTTTCAATAACTTTTCCGGAAATATATCCTCCCAGCATACCAAGGAGCCAACCAAGACTTATAAAAGCAAGGTAATTGGTTTCAATACTTAACCAGACATAAGAAGCACCTATGATTATGCCTGCCAACATACCCATTGTAGCGTAAGTTGCCGAAATACGACCTCTAACGTGCAATTGGTGTTCTGCTTTCAGATGTTTTTGTGATTGTTCCACCCAATCTTCAAAGGGACCAAGTGCTTTGGGATCGTTGAATAGCTGTTGAATATTATGAACGAATACCTCTCCTTCATCATTAAATTTTTTGCAGTGATGACAGGTATCGGTCTGATTATGAATAGCACCCATTAATCGGGGAAGTACAGCAAGACTTAATGATCGTATTTGGGCTTTAGGAATTTTGTCAAGTTGTTGATTTAGCGTATCAAATGTTGTTTTCCTGTCCATATTGGTTTTGTTTCGAAGGGTGTATAAACTTTGAAATTAGCAAAAGTTTTACTGGCATCAAAAAAGGCCAACTCATTGAGTCGGCCTTAATATAATAAGGTGAATTTATTTATTCAGCTTTTGGTTTACGTTCAGGACGTGGTAAAAGAGCCTTTCTTGAAAGTTTTAATTTACCGGAACGCTGATCTATTTCGATAAGCTTAACTTCAACTTCCTGACCTTCTTTCAGAGCATCTTCTACTTTTTCAAGACGTTTCCACTCAATTTCAGAAATGTGAAGTAATCCATCTTTACCAGGAAGAATTTCAACAAAAGCTCCAAAAGGAACAATTGATTTTACTTTTCCTTTGTAAACTTCTCCAACTTCAGGTACAGCTACGATAGCTTTCACTCGGGCAACAGCAGCATCGATCGAATCTTTGTTGCTGGCTGAAATAGCTACTTTACCAAGATTACCAATTTCTTCGATAGTAATAACAGTTTCAGTTGTAGCCTGAATTTCCTGAATAATCTTACCACCCGGTCCGATAACAGAACCAATCATATCCTTAGGAATGTTGAATGCAACGATTCGAGGAGCATGTGGTTTGTAATCTTCACGTGGTTCAGTGATAGTTTCTGCAATTTTATCCAGAATATGCATACGACCAGCTTTAGCCTGATTCAATGCCTGTTCAAGAATTTCGTATGAAAGACCATCAACTTTAATATCCATCTGAGTGGCTGTGATACCGTCTCTTGTTCCGGTTACTTTGAAGTCCATATCTCCTAAGTGGTCTTCGTCGCCTAAGATATCAGATAATACAGCAAACTTACCTGATTTGGTATCAGTAATCAATCCCATTGCAATACCCGAAACAGGTTTTTTAATAGGAATACCTGCATCCATTAAAGCCAGTGTTCCTGCACAAACAGTTGCCATTGAAGATGAACCGTTTGACTCAAGAATATCAGAAACAATACGTACAGTGTATGCATAGTCGGTTGGAATCATTCCTTTTAATGCACGGAATGCAAGGTTACCATGACCAATCTCGCGACGGCTGATACCACGTGCAGGACGAGCATCTCCAGTTGAGAAAGGAGGGAAGTTGTAATGTAACAAGAAGCGGTCATAGCCCTGTGTCATTACATCATCAATCAATTTCTCATCCATTTTTGTACCCAATGTAACAGTAGTTAACGATTGAGTTTCTCCGCGAGTGAAAATTGCTGATCCGTGAGGTCCTGGTAAATAGTCGATTTCACTCCAGATATGTCTGATTTCGTCTGTTTTACGTCCGTCCAAACGAACTTTCTCGTCAAGTACTACCTTGCGAACAGCTTCTTTTTCAACGTCGTGATAGTATTTTTTGATTAATCCTGTTGGGATTTCATCTTCTTCGGTATAGTTTTCTGCAATAAATTCATCACAGATAGCTTCGAAAGCTTCAATTCGCTCGTGTTTATTTGGGTTAGCTGATTTTGCAACTGCATATGCTTTATCATAAGTAGCTTTCCAAACTTTTTCGCGTAACTCCTCGTCATTTTCTTCGTGACAGTATTCGCGCTTAACGGTTTTTCCTAAAGCTTCCATCATTTCGATCTGAGCCTGGCATTGTACCCTGATAGCGTCGTGAGCCACTTTCATGCCTTCCAACAATTCAGCTTCAGAGATTTCATCCATCTCACCTTCTACCATCATAATGTTATCCATGGTAGCAGCAACGATGATGTCCATATCTGAATTTTTCATTTCAGATACAGTTGGGTTGATTTTCATTTCTCCGTTAATACGGCCAACACGAACTTCTGAGATTGGACCGTGGAATGGAATATCAGAGACAGCTAATGCTGCTGAAGCAGCTAAACCTGCCAATGCATCCGGAGCAACTTCTGCATCACCCGAAATTAAGTTAACGGTAACAAAAGTATCAGCATGATAATCCTCAGGGAAAAGAGGACGTAATGCACGGTCGATCAATCGAGATACTAATATTTCATAATCTGACGGACGAGCTTCTCTTTTCTGGAAACCTCCAGGGAAACGTCCAACAGCAGCGTATTTTTCTTTGTATTCAACTGTTAGCGGCATAAAATCCACATCGGGTTTTGCATCTTTAGCAGAGGTAACTGCCGCCAATAAATAGGTATTTCCCATTTTAACGACTACCGAGCCGTCTGCTTGTTTAGCTAATTTACCAGTTTCAATGGTAATTGTTCTGCCATCACCTAGTTCAATAACTTTTTCAAATGGTTTAATCATGACAATTTTCTTATTCTTTTTTTATCCTTCTATATTACTGCCAAAGATATGCAATATCCTAAGATAATGTGTAAAAACTGTTTATTTTTTAACTTATGGTTAATTGTTACAATAAATTCCTGTATAAAAACAAATAATCGAGAAATAAGAGCATAAAAAAAGCAGCTTTCTTTCGAAAACTGCTTTCTGTTCGCTTTGCCGTTTGCTTACTTACGAATTCCAAGTTCTGCAATGATGGCACGATATCTTTCGATATCATTTTTCTTTAAGTAGTCTAACAAGCTACGACGCTTACCTACTAATTTTTTTAAAGCATGCTCTGTGCTATAATCTTTACGATTTGACTTTAAGTGCTCAGTCAAATGCGAGATACGGAAAGAAAATAATGCTATCTGGCTTTCTGGAGAACCAGTGTCAGTATTCGATTTTCCGTACTTCTCGAAGATCTCTTGCTTCTTTTCTGCTGTCAAGTACATAATAAAATATGTTTAAATATATAATTTGAGGGTGCAAAGATAGGTAATAAATTCAACAAGACAAGTTGTTTGTAACTAAAATTTTATCGTTCAGATCAAAGGTAATAATTAAGGATAAAAAAAAGTCCCGAAACTATAATTAAGTTCGGGACTTTTGTAAATATTTTTCGAGGATTAGTATCCTTGTTCTTCAGCCAGTTTTTGCATTTCCTGGTTAAAAATTTCTTCGAATTTCTTTTTGTCGTAATCAACCTGAAGTTTTTGATTACTTGATAATTTATTGTCGATACCATTCATGATATCTTCTTTGCTAACTTCAATGGCAACAAATCCACGGTATTTACCATTGTCAAGAACACTGGCTTTTTCACAGGCTACAACAATGTTTGAAATAGTTTCATCTGCTACCTCACGAGTAAGGTTTTCAAATTTTTGCTCGAATTCAGAAGCATCACCAAATTCACGTTCATTTACATAACGATCGGTAACTGATTTTGTGTTTGAGTTGATAAGGGTTACCAAACGTTGTTTAGCATTTAATAAAGCTTTTTCTTTTGCCAGACTTAAGTCAGAGCTGGTTGCCATGGCACTTGCACGGAAATAATTTTTGTCTGAACGACCTTTATCTTCGCAAGGCATATTTTCCAATATGGTTCCTACTTCACTATTTGTGCTAACTTTCTCTTTAGATTTACAGCTAACCATACTTGCTGCTAAAGCAAGAGTGAAGATTCCTATTCCTAAAAGTTTTTTTGCATTCATGTTTTAAGTATTTGGGTTTTAAAACTGGTTATCATCTATCAAAAAGCGAACCAAAAATTAAATTGTATTCACAGTTATTTAGATTTTCCAACACTGGTGCTTATACTAAGGCTATGTAAAAAGGTTTGGTTAAAGGCAAAAAATATATTTCAAAAATAACACTAAAGCAATTTGTCAACAGTACTACTTTCGATATGCTCTGTGTCATTTAATAATAGCTCAAACTTGGTTAATTGTCCGGGAGCTCCCAAAACAAAAAGTTTATCGGCAGGAGTGATTTCAATATCCGGGGAAGGATTAAAAATATATGTTCCTTCACCTGTTTTAATGCCGACAAGGTTGGCTCCTGATTTTTCTCTTAACTTTAATTCCCTGATCGTTTTTTTATAATTGGCTACAGCTAATTTAGAGCAACTGATTTCTTTTAGTTGCACATCTTTTGATCTTTGTAAAAGAATATATTCAACAAATTCAACCACATCTGGTTGTGTTACCAACTTGGCCATTCGTTGACCTCCAATACGATCGGGCATAATAACATTGGTGGCACCGGCACGTCGGAGTTTGGTGTCAGATCTGAAATCACTTGCTCTGCTGATGATTTTTAAAGTTGGATTCATCTCACTGGCTGTAAGAACCACAAACATGTTATCAGCGTCGTTTGGTAAGGCTGTAATTAATGCTTTTGCTTTCCTGATTTGTGCTGCATCCAGCACTTCTTCAGAACTGGCATCTCCCTGAACGTATAAATTGTCAGGATCTTCCAGGATTCGCGTTACTACATGATCACGTTTCTCGATAATCACAAACTGTTCACCATGCTCAGCCAGTTCAACACAGGCCTGATATCCATTTCTACCGTATCCGCATACAATAATGTGATCTTCTAATTTTATTATTTTCTTTCTCAACTGGTACGCTTTATATGATTGATGTAAAACGCCTTCGAAAATAACACGGGTTATTTGGGTGATGACGTAACCGAAAATTCCTAAGCTAAAAATAATAAGAAAAATGGTAAAAATCTTACCCGTATCCGACAAAGGAACAACTTCACTGAATCCAACGGTGGCCATTGTAATGACTGTCATGTAGATAGCATCCAGTAGTCGATAGCCTTCAAGTAAAGCAAAACCGGCAGAACCAGCCGAAATGGTTAAAACAAGAAGCCCGGCTGAAATGAGCAGGGCTCTGATAGTTTCGTGATATAAGGATGTTTGTTTTTTCACGTTTTGCTTAATACTTTATGTCCGATGCGGCAATTTAAGCACTTTTTATGATTACAGTAGTGGTTTTTCAGAAAAATCAATGCCTGAGCTTGTGCTTCATTGTCGATTTTTATGCCTCTTTTTTCCCAGTTTGATAAAATTGAGTTTCTTTCAGGTGCTTGTTTATAAAGTAATTCTAATAAATTTTCCTTTTTATGTTGGTAATTGTTTTTATCAAAATACACAAATAAATAGGGATATATGGTATTGTATAAAATTCGTTGAGCAGATGCTTTACCCAGGTGTTTTACTATGTCTTTCTCACTTGTTTTGCCTAATTGATAATGATTGTTCCAATAATCTGAGGCTCGAATATTTAAAAGATTAATAAAAGACTTTGAATCTACAGATGAAAGTAAGGATTCGAAAGTTCCTTTTAACTGATGAATTAATCTGGCTAGCTGAGCTAATCTAATTGTTGGAAAATTTGAAGGTCTAAGTTTTGCAAATTTCCAGATATGTGGTTCAATTGCCTTGAGCTGATATTTATAGGCTAGAAAGTCATATTCTTTTTTTAGTATTTTTGTATAGCCATCTTCAGACTTGGAGAATTGTAAAAATCCGGCCTGACCAAATAACAAGGCTTCTGTTTGTGTAATGTTATCAGAATGCTTCAGTAAAATCTTTAAGGGTGTTTGTTTTGCCATCATTTCAAAAGGGAGGCCATTTAATCCAAAACCAAAACTTCGAGAAAGTAAAATGAAAAATACCTGGTCCCAGTCATTTTTAAATGATGACAATAGTTGATGGATTAACTCACTTTTTTCTTCTAATCTTTCAATTAGAATTCGATCTAACCATTGTAATAAAACAGTTGGTTCAAGTGATGTGAGGTTGTCTTCACAAGCAATCCATTTACTATTAAAAAATAGTTTTTGATAGTTTTCCATCAATTGATCCGACAATGTCATTTCCCATGCAGGAACTTCTCTGCCTGATTGAGTGAAGGTATTTTGGCCAAACTTATTGACCACATGCAATATAACATTGTTGTAGGCTTCGTCGTTCTGATGACCATGGTTGAACCAATCGGTTTCATCAATATGAATTTCAACATTGCCAGCCCATAATGTATTGTCGAGTTTGATTTTGGCATTAAAAAAATCGGGCCCGGAATCGGTGTTTTTGATACCCGGATGAATTATTTCCAGTTTCTGGCCATCCTTTGTTTTTATATTTTGTGGATGAAAGAGCCTGTTTTGCCAGATAAAGTGCAGAAAATCTTCATTCATATCGGTGATGGTTTGGATAGATAATATAACTTATTTATTAAATAAATTCAAGAAGTACAACTTTAATGAAGATCGAAAAATATTTTATTATGTGGTAGTTCTGTTGCTTTTTCTACCTTTGCTCAAAATCTTACACCTTGAATTTCGAATTATTTGTAGCACGTAAAATAAAGTCAGGAGGAATTACCGGTAAGAAACTTTCTGGTCCGGTGATTAAGGTTGCCACTTTGGGTGTGATACTCGGAATGGTTGTAATGATATTGTCCCTTTCAATAGGTTTGGGATTTAAACGTGAAGTTCGTCAGAAAATAATAGGATTCGGTTCGCATCTGCAGGTGATAAGTTATGATTACAATAATTCCTACGAAAGTAATCCAATCACCAATGATAGTATACTGGCATCTGAACTTAAAGCTATAGATGGTGTAAATCAGGTTCAGGTATTTGCTACAAAGCCTGGTTTAATAAAAACTACAGAAGCTATTCAAGGGATAATTCTGAAAGGCGTCGGGACTGATTTTGACTGGAGCTTTATGGAAGAAGTTTGTGTGGAGGGGCATATTCCAGATTTTAAAGATTCAATCCGGTCTGATCAAATCTATATCTCAGAGGAAATTTCCAAAATGTTACGACTGAATGTAGGTGATCCTTTGAGAATGTATTTTGTACAGGATCAGGTTCGGATGAGGAAATTTACAATATGCGGTATTTATAATTCTCATTTTCCTGAGTTTGATAAGGTGTTTGCTCTGGTTGATATTCGCCATATTCAGAAGTTGAATAATTGGGATAACAATAAAATTTCAGGTTATGAAATCATCATTGATGATTTTAATAACATTGATGAAATCCATCAGGAAGTTTACTATGTGACCAGTTCAAAAATTGAAGAGGATGGAACCATGTTACGAGCTAAATCAATCAAGCAAGTTCAGCCACAGATTTTCACATGGCTCGATATGCTGGATATGAATCTGCTTGTAATATTAGTTCTTATTTTACTGGTTGCCGGATTTAATATGGTAAGTGGTTTGCTGATTCTGATAATTGAACGAACCAATATGATTGGAATATTTAAAGCTTTGGGTGCAGAAAACTGGAGCCTCCGTAAAGTATTTCTTTATCTAGCCATTTATATTGTAGGAAAAGGCCTGATTTGGGGTAATCTGATAGGTGTTGGAATAGCTTTGTTACAGAAATATACTCATCTAATAAAATTAGATGCAACAAATTATTATCTCGAAACGGTTCCTATCTATCTTCAGGCAAGTCATTTGGTAATGCTGAATGTTGGAGTTGGGATAATAACCTTACTTATGCTTTTGGGACCATCCTACCTGGTAGCACGTATATTACCGGTTAAGTCAATTCGGTTTAATTAAATTCTATTATAAACGTACAGCGACTGTTCGAAACCGAACATTTAAATTTACGTATAATCAAACGTTATTTAAATTTAAATGGAAGCTAGATTGTTGATATGTAGGTATATGTGAATATAAAAGTGGTTAAATGACCAATGTCTTATTTTTTGGTATAGTGTTTGTTTTATTACAAGCACAAATCTTAAAAGGTTTAAGTTAATAAATGGGACATATGGTCGGGAACGCCCGACCTTTTTTTATGTTTGTATTTCAAGTTCAGATCAAGATTTATCAAAACAATTTCTTAACTTATAAAAGAAACAAAAAAACTTTACAGGAGTTATATTTGAAAGAAACTGAATGAGCAATCAAACACAAATATTACTGGAGGCTTTTCGTAAACCTTTGCCTGGTAAGAAGGCACAGTCATTAATGGCGCCATCCGTTAGGTTTACCGGTAAAGTTTTGCCTGAGCCAAATAAAGCGAGGGAAAGTAGTGTGTTGATTTTATTGTATGTGAAGGAAGGTAATTGGTACTTGCCTTTGATGAAACGTTCAGTTTATAAAGGAGCCCATAGTGGACAGGTGAGTTTTCCAGGTGGCAAAACCGAAGATGGTGACACCTGTTATTTTAATACTGCCATAAGGGAAGCGGAAGAAGAAATTGGCATTGTAGGAAAAGATGTTTCATATGTTGGTGAATTGACATCGCTTTATATCCCCAATTCCAATTTTGTTGTTTATCCTCAGGTTGGTGTATTACCATATGCACCTGAATTTAAACCCGATCCACGTGAGGTGGATGTATTGATTGAAGCTCCTTTATCTCAATTGGCTAATCCCCAAAATATTAAGTGCTTTTCACGAAAAATTAATGATATAGTTGTTGAGGCTCCATTTTTTTCATTAAATGATTTTGAAATTTGGGGAGCCACAGCAATGATTTTAAGTGAATTTCTTCAGGTATTGAAAGAAAATCAGCTTAATCCATTATTACATTCTTATAGTGATTATAACGCTCAAGGATATCAGTAACATAGTGATAAGGTTCTTCACCCCGGCAATAACCGTATTTTACAACTGGATCGTTATAGAACTCTGGCTTCGATTTATTTAAAAGATAATAATCCACATTATTTTCCCAGATTAATGGGTTCTTTCCATTTTTCTCAGCCAGACGCATGGCATCCTGCACGTGACCTAATCCTACATTATAAGCAGCCAGTACAAATTTTATTCTTTCATCAGGATCTTCAATCGTTTTGCTTAATCTGCCATCCAACCAGGTTAAAAACTTTAATCCACCTTTAATATTATCGGTTGGAGAAGTTATTTCCTTAACCCCAAAATAATCGGCTGTTTCAGGCATAAGCTGCATAAGTCCTTTGGCTCCGGCCCAGCTTTCAATCTCAGGAAGGAACCTTGATTCCTGGTAAATTAATGAGGCAATCAGGCGCCAGTCTAAATCGTATTTTTTACTTTCTTTTTTAATGATGGCGTCATATATAGATACCTTTCCTCCTCTAATGGAATGGAAGCCAGCATCTACTAAATGATTCGATCTTTCGTTGATAAAGTATTTTCGATAAATTCTTTGGTATTGCTGTGTTTTCTTAAAGTTGATAAGCCAGTTATTAACAACATCTAATAAATCCCTTGAATTTGGGCGAACAGCCCAGGCAATTTTTTGAGGAAAACTGATGGCAGTCTCAATATCCAGATTGTCGTAAAAATTTAAATTGATACGAGCCATGTTTTCATCACATACAGTATATGGAATTTCACCATTGGCAACCAACCCAATCAGTTGCTCTACTTCGTAATCAGGAATTTCAACAATGTTGATACTGTCTCCAATTTCATTACTTAAATTACGTAAACGTTCAACAAACGAAGAATTTTCCTGTACATAAATGGTTTTACCAGCTAAATCAAGCTGGTTGCGAATTATTTCATTAAAAACACCGGGATTTGATCCGTTTGTTTTAGAATATTTTTGTTGTACCAATACCTGACGTGTTACGCAATGAGGTTCGGTAAAAGTAATTATGTCGCCCCTTTCGCGAGTGACTGTGAAGTTGGTGGCAATCAGATCGATGTCGCCATTAAGTAAGTCGCTGATATTTTTTTCTACGTTATTGGATACTGTAATTTCAAGCTTTAAACCCAACTGGTTACCCATGGCTTTTAACAACTCAAACTGATAGCCCAGTGGACGACCTTTATAAACAAAGTAGTTAGTAGAATTATAATCGGTTACCACTTTTATCTTTCCGCGCTTGACAATATCGTCAAGATCTATGTCAACTTCTTCTTCAGAGTGGTTGAATAGAGTCGGCTTATTACCTGAATTGCACGCTGCAAATAAAGTGGCAATAACCAGTAATAATATATAGCTGTATCGCATAATACCTTCTCGTTAGTTCGTGGCAAAGATAATTAAAATGTATTCTGCCAGCAATTTACACCATTGACGTTAGTCATAGAAATTCCACGATACGCCAAACTTCATCACTCGTGGATTTCCCGGATAGTTGTACGTGGTATAATATGGTTTGTTTGGATAGCCTTGATTTACATGATCGTATTTGATATAAACACGTGCTCTTTTCAGCTGGAAATTCAGGAATGCATCCACCCATGGATAGTCACCAACTTTCTCATCGTTTTGTATGGTAAACTGACCTGTTGCAGGCATGTAAAAAGGAGCATAGTATTGTGTAAAGTATCTTAAGTCAAAACCAAGCTGAAAATGTAATACCTTGAAAAGAGTATTTTGGTAATAGGTTGAGTTATAAATGGCAACAGTTGGTAATGGAATGATATTCTCATTACTGCTGTATTGAAGCGCAAGGTCATTATCGATTCTGATATTACCCAGTTTAAAAAGCTTCTTAATATTCCCATGAAAAACCTGAATGACTCCGTCACTCTGGCTGGGTGTGCCATCTGAATTCCAATAAATATAGTTGTTCATCAAAAATCCACCTGCACTTAGTTCCAATTGTTTGGTTGGGATACGAATCCCTCCTTTAAACTGAATCGTTTTTTTCTTTCCAAAGTCTTTATCCCATTCCAAATGGTTAGAATAATATCTGGTTTCAAATAATTCCGGTTCAGTAAGGAAAATTCCACCATTGGCAAAAAATCCTGCTGTATCTTTTAAAACTCTGAAGCTGGAATTCATTTCTCCTGTTATTTCTGAATCCCCAGCCCTATAACCTTGGAAATATAATTTTAAGCCAGCATTCCACCAGAAATTTTTTCCGAGATTTTTAAAGATCTGACCACCTAATGCTGTTGTAACTAATGTTGTGTCGGTATTAATATATTCCGGAATATAATCGGAGTCGTCAATTGTGTAATCGGTTGGTTTTTTAGGGAATCGATAAAATGATATGTCATTTGTAATAAATGCTCTTAGTCCGAATTTAAATAATGAGTTTGCTTCTTCGTTAAACTTAATCTGGAAAATGTTTCGAATGGAATTAATTCTAACACTATCCTTAGTTTGAAGTGTGTCGCTATTTATATTTGGGTAAAAAGGATTTGTTATGGAATAGTAATTTTCCAGATCAGGAATGCTATACTCCATTTTATTCTGCTCAAATTCAAAGGTGTGAAAAGCAGTTCCGACAGGTAGAATGGTTTGAACAGAATCTTTATCGGTTAAAGTGATTTTACCAATATCAAAAGATTGATTAAAAAATATCTTCTTTTTAGTCAGGTTTTTTTCTGCAGTAGTAAATCGTGTAATAACTGACGATGCATCTATTTCGTTAAAATCTCCGTTTTGGGCTTCTTTGTCAATACCACCACTTTCTAAGGTTTTAAGTTTAGAGTATATATATGCTCCTTGAAAACTATATTTCTCACCATCATAACTCGTAAAGAACTTGGCGTTATCAACCTCTGCTTTTTGAGCGGAATATTGACCAATAGATGAGGATAATGAATAGCTGGCACCAACATTTAGTGCTTTATTTACATTTTGGGTGTACATAGCTTTTACTCGTTCTTCAGAACGTCGCTTTGGACCTCCAAAATTATAAGTGATATTGATGTATGGAGTTTTAGTATTGTAAAAATACATCTCATCAACATCGGGCATGTAGGCCAGAAATGAGTTGAAAAATAAATTTCCATATTTATACTCCCGGTCCTCAAATATCATCGATTGATAGGCTGTATTCATATTGCCTAAATGAGCATTGGCTATGCTTTTTTGATATATTGGATTGAATATTTGAAAGCCAGTGGTAAGTGTATCAACGGCAGTTGTGTCAGCAAAAGTGTAATCATCTGTCAGATGCCATGCTCTTATATCTGGTTCGATGGAGCTTGTATTTTGCTGTTGTTGATCAGGGTCTATCTGGCCACCCATCTGAGGTCTGCCTTCTGGTCTCTCTTGAGCATAAGATGAAAAAACAACCAACAGTAATAAAATCAGAAGCGGGTATTTCAGTTGAATACGATGCATATTAAGATGTGTGATAATGGGCTTTACTATCAAAATGGTCAAGTTGGAACAAAAGCAAATATATACAAATCTTTTAATGAGCCTATTTGCTTTTGTATGCCAATGTATAAGATTTCAAGCTGAAGCCTATTTTTTACGCATGAAAATCTGAACCTGTAATCCATTAAAATTCCAGTACTGTCTTATCTTATTTTCAAGAAAACGTTTGTACGGTTCTTTCACATACTGCGGTAAGTTACAGAAGAAAGCAAACGCAGGTGATTGTGTTGGTAGCTGTGTAATATACTTGATTTTAATGAATTTTCCTTTGGTTGATGGAGGTGGGTTCTTCTCAATCTCGGCAAGTAAAATCTCGTTTAGTTGTGAAGTTGGAATCTTAAGATTTCTGTTATTGTATACTTCAATAGCTTTCTCAATAGCTTTGTGGATTCGCTGTTTTGTAAGGGCTGAAGTAAATACAATTGGAAAATCGGTGAAAGGAGCCATCTCGTTTCTGATCTGCTCTTCAAACTTTTTCGTTGTATGTGTATCTTTTTCAACCAGATCCCATTTGTTAACCAATACAACAATTCCTTTTCGGTTACGCTGTATCAAATGGAATATTTTTTGATCCTGCCCCTCGAAACCACGTGTAGCATCAATCATTAACATACATACATCTGAGTTTTCGATAGCTCGGATGGCACGCATCACAGAATAAAATTCCAGATCTTCATGTACACGGTTTTTCTTACGTACACCGGCCGTATCAACCAAATAAAAGTCGTGACCGAATTTATTGTAACGCGTGTAAATCGAATCACGTGTAGTTCCGGATATTGGTGTTACAATGTTGCGTTCTTCACCAATAAAAGCATTCAGAATAGAGGATTTTCCCGCATTCGGGCGACCAACAATGGTAAAACGTGGCAGGTCTAACTCTTCTTCCTGAGTGTTTTCTTTTGGGAAAACTTCAATTAATCGATCCAGAAATTCACCTGTTCCGGCGCCGTTAACGGACGAAATAGGGAATAGTTCTTCCAGACCTAAAGAATAAAAATAACTCGATTCGGCAATGCGATCGTGGTTGTCAACTTTATTAACAACAACTAGGACAGGTTTTTGAGTTCGTCGCAATATTTCAGCAACACCTTCGTCATAATCGGTAACTCCGGTTAGTACATCCACCACAAAAACGATAACATCTGCTTCGTCGATGGCAATTAATACCTGTTTGCGTATTTCTTCTTCAAAAATATCATCGGAATTGGTAGCAAATCCACCAGTATCAATTACTGAAAATTCCACACCGTTCCAGATGGCTTTGCCATATAAACGGTCGCGGGTAACTCCGGCTTCTTCGTTAACGATAGCCTGGCGTGTACCTGTTAATCTATTGAATAGCGTTGATTTACCTACGTTTGGTCTTCCAACAATTGCAACTATATTTCCCATGGTATTTTTGTTTTAATCAAATTGGGGCTGCAAAAGTAGTGAAAATCAGCACACACACCAATTAAATTAAGAAAGCTTAAGGATTTTGATTTTACTTTAAATCGTATCCGTGTCCTCTTAAGAAAGTTTCTTTATCCCTCCAGTCCTTTGATACTTTAACATAGGTTGTTAGCATTACTTTCTTTTTCAAAAATGCCTCTATGTCTTTACGAGCTTCAATGCCCACCCATTTTAGCTTAACTCCCTTGTGTCCAATGATGATTCCTTTCTGTGAATCTCGTGCCACATGTATCACAGCGCGAATGTCAACTCTGTCCGGCCCTTCTTTGAATTCTTCCACTTCTACTTCCACAGAGTATGGAATCTCTTTTTTGTATTGAATCAATATTTTTTCACGAATGATCTCGGTGACAAAAAATTTCTCAGGTTTATCTGTCAGTGATTCCTTGTCGAAGAAAGGAGGTGAATCGGGTAACAATTCTATGATACGATCTTTAAGATTCTGAATATTGAATTTATGTAATGCCGACATTGGAAAGATCTCTGCGCTGGGTAGTTGTTCTTTCCAGAAATCAACAATACTATCCAATTTTTCCTGATCAACCAGATCAATTTTATTGACTACCAATAAGACAGGGATATTTGTTTTTTGTACAGCACCCAAAAAGTCATCATTCTTATCCGGTTTTTCAAACGTATCGGTTACATAAAGAATCACATCAGCATCAGCCAGTGCTGATTTTGAAAAACGCAGCATCGACTCCTGTAACTTATAGTTGGGTTTCAGTACTCCCGGAGTATCAGAAAATACAATTTGATATTCGGGTTGATTCACAATTCCAAATATTCGATGACGAGTGGTTTGTGCTTTAGATGTGATAATCGACAAGCGTTCTCCAACCAACTCATTCGACAATGTAGATTTTCCAACATTCGGGTTTCCAACAATATTTACAAAGCCTGCCTTATGTGTCATATTACTTAAATTGAAATTTGCTGCGAAGATACGACAATTTATAACAGTATACTCAATAAGCTATTAAGTTAAAGGCTGGTTATTGATAGTCTTTTGTTACATTTGATAAGAGAATGGATATAAACCCTAAAAATGGCCTTATGCTAAAGAATACATTAGTTCTGTTTCTGATTTCAATTGGTTTGCTTTCCTGCACAGAAAAAGATATCAATGAATTGAAGATCATTCCGCTTCCGCAACAGGTGGAACAATTAGAGGGTGAATTTGAAATAACAAAAGAAACACAATTGTATGTCAGTGATTCAAGTTTGAATTCCATTGCACAAATTCTTATTGATAAAATTGAAAGTACTTCGCAGTTTAAATTAGCTATATCTAAAAAATATCCTGAAAAGGATTATGTAGCTTTTGTTATCGATTCCAACATTGACAGTGAAGAAAAAGGTTATTTTCTGGAGGTAAATTCAACCGGAGCGCAGATTAAAGCAAAAACCGCAGAGGGTGTTTTCTATGGAATGCAGACACTTTTACAGTTATTGCCGGCTGAAGTTGAAAGTCAGAAGTTTGTACAACATATGAAGTGGATTGTGCCTTCAGTGAAGATAAAAGATGCTCCACGGTTTAAATGGCGTGGAATGCATTTGGATGTTTGTCGTCATTTTATTCCGGTTGAAAATATTAAGAAGCACCTGGATATGATGGCTATGGTAAAACTGAATACCTTTCACTGGCATCTGACCGAAGATCAGGGGTGGCGAATTGAAATTAAGCAATATCCGAAACTGACAGAAATCGGTTCAAAAAGAATAGAAGGAGAAGGGTATGAATATGGAGGTTTTTATACTCAGGACGAGATAAAGGAGATTGTTGCTTATGCGGCAGAACGTTTCATTACAGTTGTGCCTGAGATTGAGCTTCCTGGTCATGCATTGGCTGCTTTAACTGCTTATCCGGAGTATTCGTGTACAGGCGGACCTTTTAAGGTGCGCAATGTCTGGGGTGTTGAGCCCGATGTGTATTGTGCCGGAAAAGAAGAGACTTTTGCCTTTCTCGAAAATATCATCAATGAAGTTGTTGAACTTTTCCCGTCACCTTATTTCCATATTGGGGGAGATGAATGTCCAAAGGATAAATGGAAAGAGTGTGCTCTTTGTCAGAAACGTATTAATGCAGAAGGTTTAAAGGATGAGCATGAGTTACAAAGTTATTTTGTCAAACGCATTGAGAAAATTCTTTTAAAACATGGTAAGAAAATGATTGGCTGGGACGAGATTCTTGAAGGAGGACTGGCTGAATCAGCTGCAGTAATGTCGTGGAGAGGTGAAGAAGGTGGTATTGAAGCAGCTAATCAGGGACATGATGTAGTGATGACACCGGGTAACTGGTGTTACCTCGACCATTACCAGGGTGATAACAGGGTTGAACCGGTGGCTATTGGCGGTTATACTTCACTGGAAGAAGTGTATGGCTATGATCCGGTTCCAAAAGATATAGCTGAAGATAAAAAACATCATATTTTAGGTGCACAGGGCAATGTATGGACGGAATATATGTATACTCCTGAATTGGCAGAATACAGAGTATATCCTCGAATTATTGCTTTGGCCGAAGTGAACTGGAGTGCAAAAGAACAGCGAAACTATGATAGTTTCCTTCTGCGGTTGGACAACCTGCACCAGAGAATGGATATGCATGATATTAATTATCATATTCCATTACCTGAAGGACCGGTCGATAAAATGGTGTTTACTGATAATATAAAAGTTGAGTTCTCGAATACCCGGGATTTGGATATGGTTTATACAACAAATGGATCAGATCCACAGGTACATTCAAATGTGTATATGAAGCCACTGATCTTTGCCGATAGTAAAACAATAAAGATCGCGACAGTATTGAAGACAGGAAAAATGAGTCGGGTCAGAGCCATTCATCTAGAGAAAACAAATTACGTGCAGGCTGTTGAGCCGGAGTCAACCGATTCAGGATTGGTTGAGAAATACACAAAAGGATATTTCTTAAATACGGAAGAGTTGGATAGTATTGTAAGTTGGGATGAAAGCATCAACTTGATGAAACCTGTAAAGGGCTATAAGCGTGATGGCCATGATGAAGCTTATGCTTCTGTTTTTACTGGTTATATAGAAGTGCCAGAAGATGGAATATATGAGTTTGCTAGCAATCTTGATCAGTTTTTTATCGCCGGAGAATTATTGATTGATAATAATGGAGAAGTAAAACGATTTTCACGAAATAACTCAACTATTGCATTACGCAAGGGCAAACATCCGGTGAAATTGGTTTACCTGAATAATATAATGGGTGGTTGGCCCCAAGCCTGGAATGGACCCAAAGTGCAGTTTCGTTTATGGGGTGAAAAAGAATTTATTACTGCATCAGGCGAAATTTATAGTCATTAATTTTTTAGTCTTTAAGAAGTAGTCTGTTGAGTATAGATTTTAGTAGTTTAATATGATATAGCCGTCTGGAAGGAGCATTGGTAAGTTCAGTTTAAGCTTTATAATGATAGAAGCATATGATAGTCCCGAAGGGACGTCTGTAAAAGGTCAGCACTCAAGTGCTGTGTAATCAGTAAAGCAGAAGTTAATCCCAAATGAACAATCGGTATTGTATCCTATATATTATACAACCTAATATATTAGTAGATGCTTAATTTGAAGAATATACTATAAATAGTTTCTGCTTTTTTCTAAATAATGATAGTCCCGTCAGGGACGTTTGTAACAGCATTGTACGTAAGTGCTATGCAAGTGGTAAATGATAAAGAGTTCCGAAGGGACAAGTGTATACTACTTATTATAACTCAATATTTTCTGATGTCTTAGGTCCGATTCTCTGGAGATGGAAAAAGCTTCTTCAATAATTGATTTGGGATAATTGTTAATTTCCAGTATCCTAATAGCGTTTCTGTTTTGTAATGGACCTTGCTTTAGTTGATAATCAAAATGAATCGAACCATTATCTATGGACTCACAAAAATGATATAATTCGTATTCGTCCTTTAAAAGATCAGCTAATTCAATATCATGCGTAGAAACAAATACCAAATTATTATTTGAGGCCAGATATGATAATACAGCTTTCCCGGATGCAATGCGTTCAACGGTATTTGTGCCTTTAAATATCTCATCAAGTAAAAATAAATTGTGCCCCAATGTACTTTTATTAATCATTGAATGAATGGTTTGAACTTCTTCGTAGTAATAACTTTTACTATTCAGAAGATCATCACTTATTCGAATTGCTGAATGTATTTGGAATTGTGGGAAGCAGGCTTTCTTCGCAAAACATGTATTAATTGTTAAACCTGTCAATACATTTATTCCTATCGAACGAATAAAAGTAGTTTTTCCTGACATATTGGAGCCTGTTAAAAGGACAGAACTGTTTTTTACATCAATGTTATTAGAAATGCATTGATTTATCAAAGGATGATAAATATTTTCTGCAACCAGATTAGAATTATTTTCAATTTGTGGTTTGCAAAAAGATTCCAACCCATAACGTAATGAAGAAATAGAGATTAGTGAATCTACCTTGCCAACAAAATCAAATATCTTTTTAATATCCTTTCTTTTTGATTTCAGTTGCTTTGAAACGTTGAATAAAATAATTGGTTCAAGTAGGAAGCAGATCTTAAAAATTTCAATAATGAACCAGAATAGGGCTTGAAACTCTCCTTGTATTTTGGTTTCCAATTGAAAAAGAAACATCTGTTTATTTATGTTGTTTATTACCTTGACTGACTCTAGTATGTCATTGTTAATGTTTTTTAGTGCCGGATAACTATACAACAATGTAGCACATTCTTTTAGCTTTATTAGTTGTGGGATGGAAGCTGAATAGTGAATCAAATTCTTTTTATTCCAATAGTGTATAACGAAATTCGAAATTATTATAGTAAAAAGTATGAATAAGAAAACTGGAATAAATGGAAAGAGAATCAAACAAACAATCACAACTAAGGGCGAGAATTGAGCAATCTTAAACCAGGAGGGGGCCTGCGGTTGTTTATCATGAAAAAGCGAAGCTATATGATAAGCATCGTCATTCGCTAATTTTGATAATTCATATTGCATTTCAAATATTGAATTATTCCCTGTTAATTCATCGATTATTTCTTCGTCTTGCGTGAAACTAATATTGGATGGGGTGGAGCGCAATTGGTTGTATAAAAACTGTTGGCCTGGCTTTGAAGTTGTTCTGTCGAGAAACATGAATAACTCTTCAAAGTCTAAATCTTGACAGGTTCGTTCAGATATTGTATCATTAAGATTTTTGTCATCATTATTTTTAAAATATAAATTGATTAAATCAAAAACATATTCTGCATCCTTTATCTTACCAAATAATTCTTTGAATTGGTTTAAGGATTTCTTTTTAAATCGAAAAATCATTTAATAGGGATGTGTATTTAACTTTAATTTGTTTGTAAAAATAAGAGGTTTATTATTCTGAAGTTTTTTTAATAGCAATTTCTGATCTATAATTTATTTTTTCAGACTCAATTTTTATGTTTTAACACAATCCTTTATTATAACCAATCCATCACAAGGTTAAAGTTAAGTTAAAACCAGATATCGCTTTAGTATGGTTTTGATTATAATGGTAAAAATGTAATTTCGTGGCTTGTTTACAAATCGATAAGATATTTTAAATGGAAAAAGTAAGTTATGCATTAGGTGTAAGCCTGGCAAAAAATTTCAAGTCATCGGGTATTGAGAGTTTAGACTATGCACAATTAGCAAAAGGATTGGAAGCAGCTTTTGAAGGTAAAGCAACTGAAATGACTGAGGCTGAAGCAAACGATATATTGCAAAAATTCTTTGGAGAATTACAACAAAAGCAACATGCTGCCACTATTCAGGCAGGTAAAGACTTTTTAGCAGAAAATGCCAAGAAAGAAGGCGTGGTAACTTTGGATAGTGGTCTTCAATACGAAGTTATTACTGAAGGTAATGGTTCTAAACCATCCGCTGCTGATCAGGTTGAATGTCATTATCATGGTACTTTAATTGACGGTACAGTATTCGATAGTTCAGTGCAACGCGGTACACCTGCAACCTTTCCGGTAAGCGGAGTTATTCAGGGGTGGGTTGAAGCACTTCAGTTGATGCCTGTGGGAAGTAAATGGCGTTTGTTTATTCCATCTGAATTAGCTTATGGTGAGCGAGGTGCTGGTCAGCATATCGGTCCTCATACAACACTTGTTTTTGAAGTTGAGCTTTTAGGAATTAAATAATTAATAGTAATCATTGTTGACTGTAGATACTTTAGGCTATGGTCTTTTATCAGTAAATTTTTAAGTATGAAATTATCAAATCTACTTGTTGCAGCACTTGCAGTAGTGGTGGTGCTTTCATCATGTTCCAGAGTGCCACGTACCGGAAAAATGGATTTTAAAAACGAAACGGACAGCGTGAGTTATGCTTTAGGTTACATTATGGCTAATAACATGAAAAAGGAGTGGGAACGTCTTCCTTTTGAAATGGACTCGCTGGCATTTGTTGATATGGCTAAAGCGATATCAAAACGTAAGTTGACAGAAAGTTTTAAAGAGTATCAAATCAATCAGTTTGAAGAACTCAATGAAGATGCCTTTTTTAAAGGATTTTTAAATCAATTGGCTTACGGGAAATCTTATTTTACTGATTTAAGTGCCGACATGATGCTTCGTAAGAAATTTGAAAGTATCAAAGAAAAGAAAAATGAGGAGCAAAAAGCCATAGCTGCAAAAAACCTTGAAGACGGACAGAAGTTCCTGGAAGAGAACAAACAACGTTCTGAGGTTAATGTTACAGAGAGTGGGTTGCAGTACGAGATTATTCATCAAGGTAACGGACCATTTCCAGAAAAATCGGATAAGGTAAAATGTACTTATCATGGTACCTTACTCGACGGAACGGTATTTGACAGTTCAGTTGAGCGAGGCGATACAACAGAATTCAGAGTGACAGGTGTTATTAAAGGATGGACTGAGGCTTTACAAATGATGCCTGAAGGTTCGAAATGGCGTTTGTATGTTCCTGCTGATCTTGCTTATGGTGAAAGAGGTTCCGGACAAAAAATTGGACCTAACTCAACGCTTATTTTCGATATCGAATTGGTTGAGGTAGAGAAAAAGAAATAAGAGAGTATGCATTATATCTAAAAGCTGTTATCAATTTGATAGCAGCTTTTTTGTATCCAGAAGTTTCTATTAGGATATGAATCTATATTCTATTTGATTGCTCTTAACATTTCTCTTTTGCCTTTAGGGCCGGGTAAACGTTCAACAGCAAAACCACAAGTTTGCATGGTTCGTCGGACAGCTCCTTTGGCACAATAAGTGGTTAGGATTCCTCCATCATTCATTGCATCGTAGATCTTCTGAAAAATTTGCGGTTCCCACATCTCAGGTTGCTTTTCCGGAGCAAAAGCATCAAAATAAACAAGGTCGTATTTTCTTTTAAATGTTGCTGAAATTAAATCGACTTCATCTTTAAGCAGAGTAAAGTTTTGAGTTATTTCTGATTCCTTCTGCCAGGCTGCTAAATGCATTTTTTCAAAAAAAAGTTGTTCCTCGGGATTAGCGCAATAGTTCAGTTTTAGAGCAAGTTCTTCAGCAATTGGATATTTTTCCAATGAATGGTAAAAAATACTTTTATTGCCTTGATTCAATGCAGTTAAAAATGCATTCAGACCGGTGCCGAAACCAATCTCTAAGACCGATACTTCCTCTTTGGTACTATAGCGAAGGTTGGGTTCGATAAAAACATGCATCGATTCGTTAATAGCTCCGTTTACCGAGTGATAATGTTCTTCCAATTCAGGAACATAAAGTGTATGCGAACCATCGGCCGATACTTTTAACTCTATTTTTCGATCGCTATTTTTTAGCATTATTTTGGTTATTTCTTACCCAGATATTTTGTCTGATCCTGCTGGGTATAAAAGTTAATAATTTTGATTTGGTTTCGATAGAATCAGGTTTGTCATGTTTTCGGATAGTGAAAATATACCAAATTGATAAGATGGTGCCTTTAACCACACTTGAAAGGCTGATAGCCCACCATATACCAAACATTCCGAGTACACTCTCAGCAGATAAGATCATAGCAGCCGGAACACGGGCTCCGGTAAATATTATGCCTGTCACGGATGGAGGAATAGTCCGCCCAATACCATTAAAGGCTCCCCGGGTGACAATTTCAATTATCATAAAAATCTGCGATACGGCAAGTATTTTCAAATAGATGATTCCCATTCCAAGGGCTTCGGGTTCATTTAAAAATACCGAGAATATCGCTTCTCCAAAAACAATAAAACAAACAGTCACAATGCTTCCTAAAAATATGCCTATACCCAGGGTGGTAAAATAACCCTGGCGAATGCGCGACCAGTTTTTTGCACCATAGTTTTGGCCTGTAAAACTTCCTAAAGCAGTTGCAAATCCCGATGAGGTCATCCATGATATTGCTTCAATCTGTGCACCCACACTTTGCACGGCAATCGGAATATCACCCCATTTGGTAATCATTCGCGCCAATATAAGGGCAAAAACTGCAAATAAACCACTCTCAGTTGCTACCGGGGTACCCAATTTAAAAATCTTGATTGAGATTTCTTTACTTAAGCGAAATCTCTTAAAATCGGGATCCATTATTTCTTTCATCCATACAAAGCGGATAATGAAAATCAGGAATACGACCAGCTGTGAAGTAAAGGTCGCCCATGCTGCGCCGTTTACTCCCAATGCAGGGATAAAGCCTACCCCGAAGATCAATATCGGATCGAGAAGCATATTTAATCCTAAGCCAACCAGTAAGTAATAGAACGGAAGTTTGCTATTTCCCATACCATTATAAATACCCTGAAAGGTTGGATTGGTAAAACTGAAGATGAATCCCAATGATACGATTCTTAGGTATGAGATAGCTCCGGATTCAACTATATCTTTTGATAATCGAAAAGTACCAATTAATTGAGGCGTTAAAAGCAGAACAATGGTTGCAATGATAACAGATAAAACGATGGCCCAGAACAAAGAATGACGGGCAAATCGTGCAGCGGTTTCATTTTCTTTACGTCCCAAAGCTTGCGACACACCAACTTCGGCACCAACCCGTGTAACCAGTAATAACGACATGCCCAGCCACACATAAAATCCTGCAGCACCCACTGATGCTACAGCATCGCTACCCACCTGGCCTAACCATATCATGTCAGTCAGGTTGTAGGCCATCTGCATTAGGGAAGTGCCTATTATGGGTAATGCCAGCTTAACCAACTGACCGAGTATGGGTCCTTGTGTTAAATCTACAGATCTCTTCATCTGTTTTGTTTCTTTTTGTTGATTGGTATGGAGATAAAAAATCTTGCAGCTGCGAAGATAGGGTAAAATAAGTATTCAGGTATTCTTTTTCTAACTTTACCCGGTGGTTCGAAAAATAATACATATTGATATGGATGCCTTTTTTGCATCAATCGAACAACGCGATTTTCCTGAGTTAAAAGGAAAGCCGATTGTAGTTGGTAGCAGTAGTGACAGAGGCGTTATTGCAGCTGCCAGTTACGAAGCACGTAAATTTGGTATTCATTCTGCTATGCCTTCGCGAACAGCTATTAAGCGTTGTCCTGATCTTATTTTTCAACGTCATCGCTTTGATGTGTATAAGGAAGTATCACGACAGATTATGAGTGTTTTTCACGAATACACCGATTTGGTTGAACCCTTATCACTGGATGAAGCGTTTCTGGATGTAACTGAAAATAAAAAAGGTATGGCTTCAGCTACACTCATTGCCAGTGAGATAAAACAAAGAATAAAAGAGGAAACCAACCTAACGGCATCAGCAGGGGTAAGTATTAATAAGTTTCTGGCCAAGATCGCAAGCGACCAGCGTAAGCCTGATGGTTTATTTGTGATCAAACCCGATGAGGTGATGGATTTTATTGATCAGTTGCCGATCAAGAAGTTTTTTGGTGTTGGAAAGAAGACCGCTGAAAAAATGTATGCACTTGATATTCATTGCGGGAAAGATTTGCAGAAATTTGATTTGAACAGACTGGTGCATCATTTTGGCAAGGCAGGTGTATATTTTTATCATGTTTGCAGGGGAGAGGATGACAGACTTGTTCTTCCACATCGTGAGCGTAAATCGGTAGGTATTGAAAATACTTATGGTTCAGATTTATATGATCCTCAGCAAATAAAACACGAAATAGAGGTGCTTCAAACCGGATTGCTAAAGCGTTTATCCCGGTCGGGTAAGACCGGTAAAACCATTACACTTAAGGTGAAGTTTGATAATTTCGAACAGATGACACGGTCAAAAACAGTTGAATACTTAATCAAAACAGAAAAGCAGTTAAGTGAGTTGGTGCAGATGGTTTTAAAAGAAGCACCCATCAACCGTCCTGTTCGTCTGTTAGGGTTGACCGTTTCCAACTTTCCTGAAGACCGACAGGTTGATGCGACCCAGTTAAAAATTGATTTTAATGAGGTGTAGCATTTTTAATTGCCACCAGTACTTTAGTTTTTTCAGTAATATCTTTTGTTATTCCGTTTACCGAAATAGTTGCTCCTGAAATAGAATCAACATTTTTGCCGACTTCCAGCCTGTTTCCTGATGAGTACCCTTCAAATTGTTTGAGCCAACCTTTGGCTGTAACCTCATGTCCATGGGTTGCCTGGTAATTAAATACTTTCACCAAAACAACTACATTGTTTATATCAAAACACACCATGTAATCGAAGTATTCCGATGGCCCGTTCATTTCGGTATTGGAAATGGAACAGCCACCTGCACGGCAGCTATTCACTCTTCCAATATAAATTGTTTTAATCGTGTTGTCATTGCTATCAACAACTGTAAAAAATTTACCCTGAAAATTATAACTGTCTTCTATGTTCTTGGGTAATAGTATCTCTTCAAAAGATGGATTGGTCATATTGCCGTTCTTAATCAGAGTCTTCATTACAGTTTTATGGTTATAATCTATTTCATCTCCAATAAATGAAAATGAACTTAAGCCAACCAGCAATATAGCAATAAACACGTTTTTCATTTTCTTTGTATATAGTATTAAAACATTACACCTACACCGGCATTAAATACCTTGCTGAACTCAGAGTCAGCTTTTGATTTGATAAACTGCATATCGGCTTTTACCACAGCTCCCTGAGTTATGCGCCACGAGAAGCCTGTTGTGATAGCTGTTTTGTTGTAAGCATCGTTTCGTGTTATGCTTTCATGTACTTTACGGTGCGTGTCAAATTGCTCATAGCGAACAAATGGTATTAGTTGAGAAGAGGTGTTTTCATTGTTTTTCAAAATATTATAACCTGCTTCAACATAATAACCCATCATGGCACTTCCCAAATCGTTATAATCACTGCTGTTAGTTGAACCAAAAGCGTTGTATTTATCAGTGTTTGAGAGTTCTGAGTAATAATACTGTCCTCTTAATTCTATACCGCCAAGGTTATAACGGGCATCCAAACCAAGCATGGCCAGACCAATATAGGTTGAGTCAGCAGAAAGACCTGCAGTATTGTCATTTTTATCCAGTCCATCGAAGGCTTTGCTTTGAGATCTTCCGAAATAACCTGACAAACCGATGTTAAGGCCTCGGGTTCCAAAATATTCAACTTTTGCTGATAGGTTTGGTGAACTGATATATGATTCTGCTCCTTTCTGACGTCCTTTACGCAACCCATTGGATCCGTTAAACTTTAGTGAGCCATCGTATCCGTTAAAACCATTTACAATATATGCTTGATAACGAACTGAAACAGGTAAGATATTCCCAGTTATTCCAACTCCAACTTCGCGCCAGGTGGTTGGTGCAATATAATTGTCAACTAAAGGGCGTTCAACACCATTGAAGGTGGTAGGTTCATGGTATTCATTAATAATACCCATCGGTATCAGCATTAATCCTCCACGGAAGTTGATTGAATTATTAAGTTTATATTGTAAAAATGCCTGTTCGATATATACTTCACTAACGTGTTCGTATTCAACCTCTGAAACAAATTGAGTACGTTCGTTAAAGTTATAGCCTATTAGAATAACTACCCTGTGAACATCTAATTTTCCATTATGCTGTACATCGGAACTTATAGGCTGGTTGTAATGTACCTCGCCATATCCTCCTATTGTTAATCCTTTGTTGGAGTCAAGTAATCTTTGTGCTGAATTCTGATTAAATCCATTGGTGTCTGTAACCTGTTGAGCTTTTGTTTGCCATAAGCCAATAGCAAGCAAACCCACTAATAGGAATTTTTTCATTGATGTAAATATTAGATCAAAAAAGTGTTTTCGATGCAAAAATACTTCAATGCCAGGTAGATGGAAATCCCAATAAATGGTTAAAATATTCTTCTCTGTTATTCGAAAAGTAGATAATTATCGAATGGAATGCTTTTGAATGCAGGTAGTAATGGGGGAAATAGAAAATCGACTTTGTCGGGTACCCCTATAAATGGGGATAAAAAGCTTCCGCCTGATAACGGAAGCTTATATGTTTAGATTTCGTTGATGCTTTCTGAAATAGCAACAAACTGTTCCATCATATCTTTTCTTAGTTTCTGATAATAGGTCTTAACCATTTTTGGGTTGTCTTTACCATCAGGATGATTGGTGCGAGCAATCAAATCATTTCTGTAAGTCATAGCATCAACCATAACCTGGGCAATCTTATTCTGATCAACATCCTCTATAAGTAGTTGTTTCACATATGCTTCAGTAAGTAATTCTGAGGCTAAGAAGTTAATGTCCTTCTTTAATTCTTTAACGCTTGCCATATTAATTGTTTTACGTATTTAATTACGTTCCAAAGGTAAACATTTATAATGAAAGAAGATATGAATACATTGTACTGAATAAGTTATTAATTTTTAAAGTCTGCATAGGCAAGATGATTTGCCTCAATAATAAGGGCAGAAGGGGTATCAGAAAAACAGTTAACGGTTTTTTTTCTGCGTTTATCTATGAAATCTCACAGTTGATAAAAAGTACAAAACATTATCACTTTTTGTCTTTAATTGCTCCATCGCCTTTTTATATCTTTGGGTACCATTAACCAATAAACTTAACCACTTGATAGGTAAAGCCTATATACTAAAATCATGTAGTACTTGTAAACGGATACTTAAAGGAGCTAAAGAATTTGGCCGATTAGAGGTTGTTGATATTAAAGAGAAGCCCTTAAGTATAGAAGTTATTGATTGCTTAGCAAAGAAAGCCGGAAGTTATGAGGCGATATTTAACAAGCAGTCGAAAAAATACAGGGAAAAAGGTTTGGCACACAAAGAGTTGTCAGAAGAAGACATCAGAACTCATATTATCGGAGAATATACTTTTTTAAAGAGACCTATTTTTCTAATAGATGATATGATATTTATAGGGAATAGCAATAAAAGTGTTACCAGTCTGATGAACTATTTAAACATGAAATACCGTCAACAATAAAATATCCATTACTACCTAACCCAAACACTTTCTGTGTAGTAATTGTAAAAAAGAGGCTTCATTTGAAGCCTCTTTCTGTTTCTATTTATTTTGTAGCCATTGTTTCAATTGATTTATGGCTTGGCTTTTTTGTTCTTCGTTTAAATTATTGATTCTGGTTCTGTGGTTTCCACTGGCATTAACTATCTTAACCGTGTTTGACAGACTGTCGGTAATGATACTTGTGGCACCCCATGGATCAGTACCTCCAACGATGGCAAGTATTTCAGGGTTCGATCTCTTTAATCGCTCCATTACTTCAGGCATTGCGTCACTGTCAAATTCTAAATTCTCGCCATCAGGAGCAAATAAGCAACTGCTAATAGTGTCCTGATCAAATCCTTTTAAAAGGGGCTTTAAGTCACCTGTTATGTATCCATAATAGCCCAGCTCAGTATATGCCTGATAGAAAAATGGTTTAATGCCTTCCCATATCTGATCGGCCGGATAAGAAAAATCGCTGTATTGTGCCAAGTGCTTAAAAAGGACATCAACATCGTTCAATTCTACAGGTATCTCATTGGTATTGCCATGCCATTGCCAGAATGAGAAAGGATATTCCAAAACAACCAAATCAAAAGCTTTTTCCATTCCCATACGATAGGTAAAGCCTCTATCCGTTGCAAAATTCTTGAACTTTGCCATCATTTCATCACGATGATTTAATACCGCTAACTGAAAATCTTTAATTTTTTGTCGGTCTTCATCAGTGCCAACCTTATCGAAGAATTTAAACAAACGATCTTCTTCCCGTCCAAGATTGATGGGAGCTACATAAGGAACGCTGATGTCAACATCTTCAGGAAAGTAGGAGCGATGATAAATAGAAGTCTGGCCACCTTTACTAATTCCTGTGCTAATCCATTTGCCCGTATAAAACTCCTTAAAAAACTCAATAATCCTGTGATGATCCTTTGCGGCTTGTTCTATGTTGAGGTATTGCCAATCTGTGGTTTCAGGTTTCGATTGGTCGAAATAACGATGTTCAACAATGATCTGGTTTGTTTTTAGCATTTTGGCCAGTTCAGTAGTGTAATTTCTGGAAGCTGAATATCCTTCTGTAACAATTACTGTTGGTGCATCAGCATTATAGTGTGATAGCCAGACTCTTTGGGTGAAAGTTCCCTGACCAGGATCGTTATGATCGACAGGTTGTTTAAATTTTATTAAATAAGCTTCGTTAAAAGCACTTGTATCAGCTGAAATAGAATCGCAGCTTACGATGTAGTCTGAACTCAGAAGTTCGTTTAATGAACGAGGTTTTGTAATGCAACTGCTTACAAAAACAGTTGAAAGAATAATTGCAATTAATATTTTGTGCATATTGAGGTAAATTAATTTGTTTCGAAATGAAGGGCTTTTCAATAATATCATCAAAGTTTTGACTGTTGTTGGAGTTAATAAATCCAACATTCATACAAGCCTTTGTCCGGCTTATCAGGTGAATGGTATGATGGTAGAATATTCATGATGATTTCTTTATCACGAAGTAATAAATTTTAATTCAGTCAGCAATAAAAAGCATCAAAAAAGGCTGACTCAATGAGCCAGCCTCCGGGGAAATATATTTGTTGTCAGAAACCTTATGTCATGATTAGTTAATATCATGAAGAGCCATTAATAAAGGTTCTGTTTCAAAGTTGATTGTTTCGATTGAAGGAATAAAATTCGAACTTTTTTCATTAAAAGCTTCCAGATTTGTCATCCAAGCCTCAATATCAATAAGTTCTTCTGTTTGTTCAGCTACTAGCTGTTCAATATTGAAACTTTTTTCATTGAATACATTGTAATCAATCATCCAATCTTCAACTGCTATCATGGGTTCTTCAACCTGACCTGTAAATTTGTTATAATTTACCATCCATTCTTCAATTGGCATTGGACTTTCGCTGAAGCTGTCATCCAATACAGTAATCATTTCGTCAGCATTCAACATCCAAGATTGAATTGGTAAAGGTTCTTCGGTAAACATTTCATCGTTAAATGTAGGGTTGAATGTTTCATAATTTGTCATCCATTCTTCTACCTGAATTTCATTTTCTGTATAATCCTCATTCGACATGAATGTAGGTTGAGCTATAAGTGAAGTACCGAATACGATTAAAGAAAGAGTGATAACGCTAACTAATTTTACTGTTTGTTTTGTTCTTAAGGTTTTCATGACTTTATTTTTTATTGTTTGTAACTGATCAGTTTAAATCAATCGATGTGCCAAAAGTTTTAACAAACAATAAATGAGGACTATATAAAAAATAAAAGACATTTACATCTTTAAATATCGTGCGAATTTGAAACAAATCGGTGTGCGAAAGCGAACAGGTGTATCGAAAAAGAATTTTTATTAATTCTAAGTCTTCTTAAAGCAAATTCTTAATAAGTTATTAAGAGAAAAGAATGAGTTTTTATCTATATGGTTTGATGAGTAATTAATTGTGAACCTTCAACTATTTATCGTATTTTTGTTTCAAATATTTATATGATGAGAACAGCAGAGATACATACTGAAAAAGGCATTATGAAAGTAGAGTTCTACGAAAATGATGCCCCAAATACCGTTGATAATTTTGTGAAGTTAGCAAAGTCGGGATTTTATGATGGTTTGAATTTTCACAGGGTTATTCCTGATTTTGTTATTCAGGGAGGTTGTCCAGATGGCACTGGAGCTGGTGGACCTGGGTATTCAATTGATTGTGAATTAACCGGAGATAATCAATATCATGATAAAGGCGTGCTATCAATGGCTCATGCTGGCCGTAATACAGGAGGATCACAATTTTTTATCTGTCATAATAGAGAAAATACTCAGCATTTAGATCGTCAGCATACCTGTTTTGGTAAAGTTGTTGAAGGTTTGGATGTTATTGATGATATTCGCCAGGGAGATAAAATTCTTAAGGTGGTAGTAAACGAGTAGTTTTTAAAAAAGATAGAAGAAAAATGAATTTTGAGATTTCAGGTAATTTAATTGTTAAAGACGATACCGTAGATATTAGTGCCAGCTTCAAAAAGCGTGAGTTCGTTATTGAAGTTGTGAATGAGCGTAACTCAGACTGGAATGATTTCATTAAGTTTCAGTTAACACAAGATAAGTGTAGCTTGCTTGATCCTCTTCAATTGGGAGATAAAATAAAAGTTAGCTTCAATATCAGAGGTCGTAAATGGGAAAAAGATGGTCGGGTTAATTATTTTTCTAACCTGGAAGCATGGAGAATTGAAAAGGAAGATGCAATGTTACCTCCTGATGCTCCTGCACCAAGTTTTTCAGAAGCAGAAATACCGCCAGCCGGACCTGATGAAGATTTACCATTCTAAGATAATATTCTGTCCTGAACCATCCGGTTCAGGACTTTTTTTATAATCATAAACCATAATTATGCGTGCACTTTCAATATTCTTATTAACATTTGTTTATTTAGTTGTCAACGGGCAAAATTATTCTGATTCATTATCCCATCAGGAGGTGTATGAAGGTCGTATTGGTGTGAGTGAGGAAGATTTTCCTGTGTTATATTGGGCTGGTTCAGCCGTTAGTATAAAGTTTACAGGAACTGAGTTGGGTGTATCGTTAGATGATGAGAAGGGTGATAATTTTTTTCAGGTTATTATCGACGGATATGAAGAGTTTCCTATTCTGATTGACTGTGAGAAGGGAGCGAAATATTATCAATTGGTTCATGGTTTGCCTGAGGGTACTCATATTGCAAAATTGACAAAGCGAACCGAACCCTGGGAAGGATCAACAATATTTAAAGGTTTTAAAGTGAATGGCGAAATAAAGCCAATGCCTGTTAATACGGATAAAAAATTAAAAATTGAGTTTTACGGCAATTCCATTACATCAGGAATGGGTAATGAAGACTTAAGTGATTATGGCCGTCAGAATGGAAATCCAAGATTTAAAAATCATTACCTGTCGTATGCATCTATTGCAAGCAGAAAATTAGATGCTGAACATCGAAGTATATCTCTGAGTGGGATTGGTATTCTGGTGAGTTGGGATGCCTACATTATGCCTGAAATTTATAACCGTACCAATCCGTTTGATGAAACAAGTAAATGGGATTTTACGCAATGGACACCTGATATTGTTGTGATAAATTTGTTTCAAAACGATAGCTGGCTGGTTGAAAAGCCTGAACATGAACAGTTCAAAAAACGTTTTAATGGCATAAAACCGGATGCTAAAACAATTATAAAGGCTCACCTGGAATTTGTAAAATCGATACGTAAAGAATATCCAAATGCCGAAATAATTTGTTCGTTAGGTAGTATGGATGCAACCAGAGAAGGAAGTGCCTGGCCTGGATATGTCGAAGAGTCGGTAAAGAAACTTCAGAAGAAAGGAGATGAGAAATTGCATATGTTGTTTTTCCCTCATAATGGTCATCCTGCTCATCCAACTGTATTCCACGACTTTGATATGGCAGATCAGTTGGTTGAATTTATAAAAAATGAAATATTAAATAATAAATAGTGGAGAATCACAAAGGAAAATTTGAAACGGGCAAAGTTCTATTGCTGAGCGTTGCCCATTTCTTTCATGATGTTTACACTGCCTTTTTAGCTCCTTTACTGCCTTATTTAAGAGAAAGTATGGGAATAAGTCTGACATTTGCAGGTATTCTTTCTGTTGTTCAGCGTTTGCCAACATTATTTAATCCATTTGTCGGAATTTTAGCTGAAAGAACAAAGTCGCGGTATTTTGTCATTTTTACTCCAGCGGTAACAGCTGTTTCAATGAGTTTGATGGCAGTGGCTCCTCATAAAATTTTCCTTGTTTTATTAGTATTAATCAGCGGAATCAGTAGTTCCTTTTTTCATGTTCCGTCACCTGTTATGATGCGTAAAGTGTCAGGTAGCAGAATTGGTATGGGCATGAGCTTTTACATGGTAGGAGGTGAGCTGGCCCGGTCAGTTGGCCCAATCGCTGTTGTGGGAGCAATTGAATTATGGGGTTTAAAAGGAATCACGTACTTTATCCCAACCGGAATACTGGCATCTGTTATGCTTTTTTTCAGATTAAGACGAATTTCGATAGCTGAAAGTATTCAAACCAATTCGAGCATGGAGTACCTGAAAGTATTCCGAAAGTTCTTGCCTTTAATTTCTACAATTGCTTTGATACTTTTTTTCAGGGCAGCCATGAAGTCGGCCTTAACATTTTATCTGCCTGTTTATATTACCGGGCACGGTGATTCCAAAATATGGGCTGGTATTTCATTGTCTATTTTACAGGCTGCCGGAGTGGTTGGGACTATGTTTGCCGGAACAATTTCTGATAAAATCGGTCGGAGAAGTATGATGGTAATTGCTACTTCTGCAGCTCCTGTTTTATTCTTTGGGTTTTTATATACTACCGGAGTATTACAGATGGTATTTTTGGTTTTATGTGGTTTGTTTTTATTTGCAACCGGACCTGTATTTCTGGCTATTGTAAATGAATATAAAACAGAGCATCATAATTTTGTGAATGCCGTATTTATGACATCTACCTTTTTGATTGGTGCTACAATGGTTATGATAGTTGGTGTTTTAGGCGATATTTTTACCCTCGAAACAACCTATCATATTGTTGGATTATTTGCATTCCTTGCAATACCATTTTCATTTCGTATTCCCAAAAAGCAATAACAACTTATTTTTCAGTTAATACGATATTCACATTTATCTCATCAGATGATTTCATCATTGTTGGTGAAATCGTATTAATCTCGTTTTCAAATAATTTTTTGCGACACAATAAGGTATAGGTAGTACTTTTACTTAAGTAGTAGGAAAATTCACCATTTTCATCGGTTATAACGCGTGTTTTAAAACCTCCTTTATTGTTGCTGATATCAACCCAAACGTCTTTTATTGGGGTATTATCTGTTGCGTTTGTAACAACTCCTTTTATCAAACAGTAGTCAAGCGGATCGTTAATTACAACACTATAAATATCATCACCTCCATTTCCTCCCGGGCGATTCGAAGAGAAGTATCCAAAGCTGTTTGTATTATCCAGAAAAAGGCAAAAATCATCAGCTGAAGTATTAACAGGATAACCCATGTTAAAGGCCTTTGCAAATTTACCCTCTTTCGATTTGGCGAAAAACAAATCATATCCACCTAATCCCGGCAGGCCATCAGAAGTAAATGTAAGCGTTCCGTCTTCTGCCATAAAAGGAAACATTTCATTACCAATTGTATTTATTGCTGGTCCCAGATTAACTGGTTTACTCAGGAAACCATCCTTAATTCTACTTACATATAAATCCATTCCACCATATCCTCCTGGCATGTCTGAACTATAGTAAATCAGCTGATTTTTTGAATCGATAAAAGCATGGGCTAAATTATAATTACCACTGAACAGATTAATTGGTTGTACTTTTCTGGACCAGTCTTTTCCGTGTTTATAAGCAATAAATAAATTTAAGACATTGACTTTTTTATCAACACTTTGGGTATTACGAGTCAAATAGGCAGTGTTGAAGTTACTGTCAAAACTGATGGGTCCATCGTTGTATCTTGAGTTAAGATTGTTGCTAAAGGGTTTGACTTCTTTTGAATTCCTTAATTCAGTTTCTTTAATTGCATATAGGTTATAAAAAGACTCGCCTGTTCTGATATCCTTATTTTTAGTAATTCCTGTAGCCGGACGATTAGATGAAAAAACAACCTTACCTTCGAGAATGGTAGGCCCGAATTCATCATATTTACTATTAAAGTCCAAATGATCAATCTTATAGCGCAATGAATCTGCTTTTAGCGTTTCGATATATGTTTTTAGGTCGCTAATTGCATGTTGATTTTCGCTATTATTTTGTGCGTAATACTTTTCAAGATAAATCTCAGCTTCATCGTACTGACGTTCCTTTTGAAGTTCGCGTGCAAGCAGGAAGTAATTGTTGTAATCAAACTCAGGATAATCGATCACTTTTTTAAAATATTCTACAGCCTTTTGGCTTTCTCCTAGTTTGCTATACGATTTTGCGATCTGTAAAGTGCTGTAATATGTATGCTTGCCAGTTTTAAGTATGGCATTGTATTCTTTAATGGCACTTTTATAATTGAATTTATTAAAGTGGCCATCTGCTTTCTTTAACTCTTTTGATTGACTGGTTGCAATTAAAGAGACTAGACTTAATGTGATGATAAGAACTATTTTCATACTTAAAAATACCTTGGATTTTGTACTTTCCCTTTTGTGAAATTCAATTCATATGAAATCATGATTTCATGAGTTCCATTGTTGTAATTTCTAAATTCGTTATTGGTCATGTCATATGCATATCCAATTCTGAATTGTGGAGTAAATTGATATTGTAAGATGCCACCAAAGGAATCACTCATCCTGTACATAGCACCTACCCATAGTTTTTCTTTAAATAAAAAATTAAGATTGGCATCTAATGATAATGGTGCTGCTTGTGTAAAGCGGGATAATATCGTTGGCTTCACCTTTACTTCTTCTCCCAGAGAGAAAACAAATCCAGCTGAAGCAAAATAGTGTCTTACTTCTGCACCAGCCTGACCCAGGATTTCAATATCTCCGTTTACCAATTTGTTTTCCATCAGTTTTGGTATCGAAACACCAAAAAAGTATTTGTCAGAATACCAATAAAGTCCGAAACCAAAATTGGGTAAATATTTGCTGGTTAAACCAATGTTAGTCAAAGCCGGGTCGTTGGGTGAAGCCAGCAGCAGTTGAGCAACATCTAACTGAAAATGATTGAATCCTCCTTTTAGCCCAAATGAGAGATGACTGTTTTCAGAGGTTCTGATGCGGTAGGCATAATCAAAATAAACACCTGTTTGATTCGCAGGTGATAATTTATCATGAATGATGCTCATACCCAGGCCAATGTTCCCTAATGGCATATGACCAGTAATTGTTTGGGTTGTAGGTGCTCCTTCAAATCCTACCCATTGATGACGGGATAAAGCCATAATACTGGTTGTACCTCTGGAGCCTGCATAGGCAGGATTAAAAGCCAGCGTATTAAACATGTATTGAGTATACAATGGGTCCTGTTGAGCCTTGGTTTCTTTTATTTGTGTACATAGTAATAAAAGAATCATGAATAGGGGTCTTATATATTTTTGAAAGTACATCGTTCTTTTTGATTAAGGATCGGTTATTTTTTTAGATACACAGTGCCTTTAATTACTCTTCCACTTGATAGTTTAAACACATAGAAGTAGGTTCCTTCAGGTAATTCATCACTTCCCATAGAGCTAACTGACGATTTTCCATCCCATGAATTGTCGTAGTTTTTCATATGGTATATCTGTGCTCCCCAACGGTTGAAAATAAATAATTCATTGTTATCAAATTCTTCTGTTCCAATACCCGGAATCACAAAGTAATCATCATATCCATCCCCGTTAGGTGAGAATACTTCAGGTATATTATCAGGAGCTTTTTCAATGGTTATATGTACTCTGGCTCCCGAGATAGCTCCAGTTCCATCTTCCAGAATATAATCAACAACTTCCTCTGAACAACCACAATTGTATGGAGCTGTATAATTTAGTGTTCTTCTATCAGAGAGCATAATGGCTGTCCCCTTAATACTTGGAGTATAAGTGGCTATTCGGGCCCATATTAAATCAGGACTTTCAATGTCAGTATCATTTAAGGTGACATCTAATTCGATGGTTTCACCTTCAAGCACTGTAATATAATCATCTTTGGGTGCCGGAGCATCGTTTACTGAATTTATTACGATAAAGATTGTATCAACAGCACATATAGAAGCTTCATTACAAATTTGATAAACGATTGTGTCTTTACCGTAATAATTTTCATCCGGAACATAGACTATTTGAGAATTGGAGATATTAAGATTATATGAGCCGTTAAAAGGTCCTTCTATAATGGTCAGAGTTGATGGATCCAAAGCACTGTTTGGACTTGAATCATTATCCAGTGGGTATATACTTACAGAACCATCTTCGTCTAAATCAATATAATCACTTGTAGTTACAGGTGTAAAGTCCTGAGAAGTTATGGTGATATACACTGTTGCCTGAGCACATTCTCCTTCACCATCACAAATCTCATATGAGTATTGATCTGTTCCATCAAAATTGGTTTCAGGTGTATAAATAATGTATCCTGTTCCGTTTTCAACCTGAACCGAACCATTTTGCGGTTGACTGATTATGTTGATCGAATTAAGGTTAAGATTGTCTTCAACATCGTAATCGTTGCTTGCAACATTAGTTCTTACAGAACCATTGCCTATTCCTGAATCATTATCATCTTCAGCAACCGGAGCATCATTTACGGAATTAATGGTGATAGTAACAGTTGCTGTCGCACACAATTCTGTATCATCACAAATTTGATAAGTAAAGCTATCAGAACCATTAAAATCCTGGTTAGGAGTATACGTTATTTCTCCGTTATTAATTGCCAGATTTCCGTTGGAAGCTTCCGATGCAATTGAAAGACTACTGATATTTATATCATTATCATTGTCGTAATCATTTAACAGGACATCCATTACAACCGCCACGTCCTCATCCGTTGTATAACTATCTGCAATGGCAACAGGTGAATCAGCAACAGTAGTAACGGTTAAATAAACGGTAGCTGTACCAGAACCTCCTATACTATCAGTCACCTGATAAGTAAAAGAATCGTCACCATTAAAATTATCATTTGGAGTGTATTGAATTCTGCCGCAACCAATTTTTAAGGTTGTTCCGTGTGTTGGTCTTGTAATAACTGTAACAGAGCAACTATCTATGTTATTTTCCAAATCGGTATCATTTGCTAAAACATAGATGACTATCGGTGTTTCTTCCTGTGTTTGAACGTTATCATCTACCGGTGTAGGGGCATCATTAACAGGGGTTACCGTAATGCTAACACTTGCTTCACTTGAATCACCACTCTCATCACTAACCGAATAACTAAAGGAATCTGTTCCATTGAAATCAGATGTTGGTGTATAGGTAATGGTGTAATCAACGGTATTGATATTAACGGCACCATTCAAAGGTTGATCAACTATTTGCAGGGTTGATGGAGCGATTGCATCATCAATATCGGAATCGTTATCCAAAACATTTATTGTCACTGGTGAATCTTCAGCAGTTGTTTCTGCATCATTTTCCAATGTTGGTGCATCGTTGACCGGATTAATGGTTATGGAAACATTTGCCTGTGATTTATAACCATCTGTATCTGAAACTTCATAAGAGAAATTATCTGATCCAAAGAAATTGAGATTAGGTGTATATCTAATTGTTCCATCATCATTTATTAGAACTGATCCATTTGATGGTTTTGGGGGATCTGTTGAAACAAGACTAACACTAGATGGATCAATATTATTTTGAAGATCTGTGTCATTTAATAAAACATTAAATGTTGTGGGAGAGTCTTCATTTATTGTAAATTGATCATTAATAGCTATCGGAGCCTGATTAGAGACTTGAATGGTAATAGTTCCATCATTACTTGATACGCCTGATTTATCTTGAATAATAACAGAAAAGCTATCAGACCCAGTGAAACCATTGTATGGTTTATATATGATAATAGTATCTTGAATATTAATCTCAACAATACCATTAGTTGAACTAATTAATCCCAGTGTAATACTATTAATATCTATATCTCCTTCTTTATTATCTTCAGTAGCACCAGGTATGTTGTTGTCGTCATCCCATGCTATGTCTAATATTTTGATAGTATCACTTGTATTCTCACGAGTTGAAAAGGTTGTATTATTTATGACTGGAGCATCGTTAATATTAGTTACTAAAATTTCAAAACCGATATACCTTGTTACTGTATTATCATTTAATCTTAATAAAACAGGTGAGCTTTTAACATCTTTATCAGTTGGAGTACCTGTAATAAGAGCCGTTCCATCACCATTGTCGGATATTGTTAACCATGCAGGTAAGGTTGATGCACTAATATTTACAATATCTCCATCATCATCTCGTGTAGTAACAGTATAGTTATATTCGGTATCTTCTGTAGCTGTTGTCAGATGTGTTGAAGTAATAACAGGAGCATCATTGACATTGCTTACTGTTATTTCAAAATTCTGAAATGTTGCTGTGGTACCATCAAAAGCTCTTAATGACACCGCGTGTGTGCCAACTTCATTATTTGTAGGAGTACCACTTAATTGAGCCTGCCCGTTTGTAACACTCGAAAAATTAATCCATGAAGGTAATGTTGTAGCTGAAATGGTAAGGTTGTCATTATCATCATCAGTTACCGTAATATTATATAAATACGGAGAATCTTCAGTTGCCTGCGTTATGCCAGTTGATGAAAATACAGGAGCATCATTTGTGTTGGCAACAGTTATAGAGAAAGAATGGTCAACAGTTGTAAATCTGTCCGTAGCCCTGATAGTTATGCTATATGGGCTGTTCTCAACGTGTTCGTTAAGAGGTGTGCCTGTTAACAATGCCGTACCATCTCCATTATCAGTAAAACCTAACCACGACGGAATTTGTATTGCAGCGAGAGATGCAATATCTCCGTCAGCGTCAGAAGTTATTATGTTGTATGAATATATTTCATCTTCGTTAATGGTTGTAATAGGTGTTGATGTGAAAACAGGAGCCGTGTCATCTTCAATAACATTTACTGTTAATGTTTTACTTATGTTATGATAGCTGGCTGCACTACCTGCGTTAGTAACTGATATTGAAATGGAGGTGGTTTCATTGTTTATATCATCATCCTGTACCCCAGAAACTACTATTTGTTGAGGTATATTCCAGTTGGCAGTTGAAAAAGTTATTGATGCAGTACTTAGACTTGCAATATTGGTATCGTCGCTTACCAGATTAATGATGACAGGACTAACAGGTTGAGCCGTTAAGGTGATTGAAAATGATGAGGTACTTCCTTCGGTAACACTTAAAGGAGAAGGTATGATTGTCAAGTCTGAAACATCATCGTCTTCAATGTTAACAGTAACCACTTTATCGTCAATTGTTGTAAAATCAGCATCGCTTGATGCATTTACACTTAAGGTTACACTTACTGTTTCATCGTTACTGTCAGAATCAGTTACTCCACCCACTATTACTGTTTGAGCAGTGTTCCAATTGGCATTGGTAAAGGTTAATGAGTTTTGCGAAACTGAGGCAGCATTGGCATCAGCCGTCGCAATATTGATGATAACATTATTTGTTGGTTGAGCTGCCAGAGTTACAGTAAATGAGCTGGTACTACCTTCTGGTATTGTTAAGGATGTTGTTGAGATTAAAAAGTCGGGTGAGTCATTGTCAGTGATTGTTACATTAACCTGCTGATCATCGAGGTTTATAAATGATGCATCACTGCCCGATTCTACTGATGCAGTAATAGTTAATACTTCATCAATAACATTGTTATCTTCCAATCCAGCAATGGTAGCTGTTTGTGTTTGATTCCAGTTGCCTGAGTTAAAAGTAACAGATGATGGCGATATACTTCCCGAATTTGAATTTGAGCTTGTTAAAGTTATGGTGACAGGGTTTACCGGTTCTGCGGTAAGGACGATGTTAAAAGTTCCGCTAGTTCCTTCATCTACATTTATTTCAGATTCTGACAAGGTAAATCCAGCAGAGTCATCATCATTGATTATTACACTTACCGTCTTACTAATATCATTGAAGTCAGTGTCGCTGTTATCATTGTCAACAATTACGGATATATTAACTGATTCATTGTTTGAATCAGCATCATTGATTGCGTTAACTGTGATAGTTTGAGGAGTAGCCCAATTGTCAGTGGTAAAGGTCAGAGTGCTTTCATCGACAGTTGCGGCGCCTTCATCTGAACTCGTTAACTGAATAACAACATCACTTGATGGTTCAGCCAGAAGAACAACACTAAATGATTGACTACTGGTTTCATTAATTTCTAAAGATGTTGGTGTTACAGAGAAATCCGGGGTGTCGTTTTCGGTGATGATTACAGTAATTGTTTTATCCTGTAACCCTGAATAGCCTGAATCACTTCCGGAACCAACCGATGCTGTTATTGTAACAGATTCATTAATTACATTATCATCTTCAAGAGCTGTAATGGAAATTGTCTGTGCCTGATTCCAATTGCTGTTGTCAAAAACTATCTGATTATTTGAAAGTGATAGAGCTTCTGTATTGTTGCTTCCTAAATCAATTGTAACCGAGTTAGTTGGGGCTGCTGTTAGTACCACTGTAAAGTTGGCAGAGTTTCCTTCAGTAATATTAATTTCCGATGCAGATAGAACAAAATTAGCTGATTCGTTATCAGAGACATTAATGGTTAATGTTTTATCTGATATGATGAAATCAGGATCACTTGAGCCGTCTATTGAAAGGGTTACTATAGCTGTTTCATCAACAGCATCATCATCTTCAAGGCCTGTAACCACAATTTGTTGAGCAGTACTCCAATTTTCAGTTTTGAAAGTTAATGGAGTTAGATCAAAACTGGCAGCAGCCGTATTATCATTCGAAAGGTTAATAACTACATCATTGGTTGGTTGAGCAGATAAAACAACTGAGAATGATCCTGTACCACCTTCTGTTAAACTCAATGGCGAAGGTGAAACAGTATAATCAGCAATGTCATTGTCTGTAACTGTAATACTAATTTCCTTATTATCCAGATTAATAAAGGAAGCATCACTTCCATCTGAAACAGTTGCAGTAATAGTTGCTGATTCGTCGGTAAGATTATTGTCGTTTAATGCGGTAATGGTAACTGTTTGAGCTGTATTCCAGTTGCTTGCTGTAAAAGTTAAGCTGTTAGGAGTTGTGGTTGCTGCGGCAGTATTATTACTTGATAAATTTATGGTTACCGGGTCAATAGGTTGGGCGGCAAGCCATACGGTGAAAGCCACTTGTGTTCCTTCTGTAATAATTAAGGCTGTTGACGATAACTCAAAATCTGCTATATCATCATCAGTAACATTCGCAGTTAATGTTTTGATAAGATTATCAAATTGATCATCACTATTGGCATTATCAACACTGGCCGTAATTGTCACTGTTTCATTAATAACATCGTTATCGTTTATGGCGCTTATTGTGACTGTCTGAGGATTTGCCCAATTACTTTCAGTAAATGTTAATGACCCCAACGATAAAGTTGCGGCTCCATTGTCAGAACTAACAAGATTAATAACCACATCTGAAGAAGGTTGAGCATTAAGAACAACTGTAAAATCTTCAGTGCTGTTTTCATCTATCGATAGAGATGTATTACTTAGTGAGAAATCTGCAATATCATCATCACTAACCGTGATATTAATAGTTTTATTAGCAATGGATGTAAATCCGGCATCGCTTCCAACTGCTACAGCTGCAGTAATAATTGTTGCTTCATTTAGTAAATCAGCATCATCAACGCCTGATATTGTAATTGTTTTAAGATCATTCCAATCACTGTTTGTAAAAGTTATAGAAGCCGGAGATACCGTTGCAATATCAGTGTCATCGCTCGTTAAATTAATGGTTACCGGATTGGTTGGTTGTGAATTAAGAGTGACTGTTAAGCTACCGGATGAATTCTCATCAACAGATAAAACTTGTGTGGATAGAACAAAATCAGGAGTTTGATTATCCGTAACATTAATTGTTAATGTTTTTGTCAAATCATGAAAATCTGAATCACTATTGGTGTTGTCTACAGTTAAGGTCACTGTCGCAGAAGCATTATATGGATCTGCATCAGTTAGCCCGGTCACTGTTATTGCCTGAGGAGTATTCCAGTTTTCGGTTGTGAAACTAAGAGGATCCATAACAAAAGATGTAGCATCTGTATTATCATTTGACAGGTTAATAACAACTTCACTTGAAGGTTGAGCAGTTAAAACAACAGAAAAAGTTCCTGTACTACCTTCACTAATGCCAAGAGGATTAGGGGATACTGTAAAATTGGCAACATCATCATCGTTAACTGTAATCGTAACAACTTTATCAGTAAGGCCAGTAAACCCTGCATCACTTGTTGGGTCAACAGATGCTGCTACGGTTGCTGATTCATTGGTTACATTATTGTCTTGTACACCGTTTACTGTAATTATTTGTGATGTACTCCAGTTATTGCTGGTAAAGGTGATACTTGCCGGGCTAACAGCAGCAGCATTAGTATTGTCGCTGGCTAAATTAATAACTACATCATTAGCTGGTTGTGTTGCTAATGCAATTGAAAAGGCAACGGAGGAACCTTCATTAATAATTAACGAAGTAGCAGATAAATTAAAATCTGCAGTTTCATCATCAGTTATGGTATAATCTACTGTTTTAACAATATCAAGAAAAGGTATGCTTGTAGAACTGGCATTGACACTTGCAGTAATGGTTGCTGACTCATCATATGCGTCATTATCAGAGACTCCCGTAATGGTAATATTTTGAGTAATGTTCCAATTGGATGAGTTAAAAGTTAGTGATGAGGTAGATAAAGAAGCTGCATTGGCATCACTACTGTTAAAATCGATAATTACCTCCTGGCCGGATACAGGTTGACTGCTTAGTATAACCGATAACTGATCAGTTTGGCCTTCAGTAAAATTTGTTGAAGTTGGAGTTAAAGTAAAATCTGCTGTTTCATCATCAGTATTGGTTACTGTTACTAAATTCTGACTGATACCATCAATTCTTAAATCAATGTTGGCATCGATATCACCATCTGCCACTGTATCGTCAATTCCTGTAACCGTGATTGTATGTGTTGATGATGTTCCGGTTACAAAGTTAACACTTGCCGGACTCACGGTTAGTTCAGTGTCATCGAGTGAGACGATTGTAACTGTAAAATCATGATCAGGAACAGCTTCTGTTCCGATTGTAAATTCAATAAAATCTCCTGATTCACTGGTGTTGTTAGTTATTTCACTAATAACAAGAGTTTGTGCCTTGATACTAATTGATATACCCAGCACTAAAAGAAGTATACCTAAGTATTTTTTTGTTATAGGATAGGATTGCATCTGAATCATTTTTTATAAATGACAATTCGAACACATAAAAGTATCACCCATAATTGGGTTTTAAGCTTCTTTTTTGATGAAAAGCTGGTTTTTACATGCGAAATCAGATTGATACCTTAAAATTATGGATTCAATATTTGGGATTACTTGTGAAATAGGATGTTTTATTCGTTTGTTAATCTTGATAGCTCTTTCTTAACTTTCTCTCTTTCATCTTTTATTCGTTTTACTTCTTTTAAAACAAACGATATTTCGTAACCATCTCTTATGGCTTCTTTATCAAATTTTTCCATTACAATGTAATAGTATTTTTTCCCAATGAATTGAACCTTAAGTGACTGATCTGAATTAGAAGCAATAAAATCAATTACTCCATTGTCTTTACCATCCTTGTAATTTACTACTTCCCAAACATTTTCACCATCCTCAAAATGTCTGTTCTGAAAACCGTCTTCTTCAACTTTTTCACTTAAAGCATGGTTGCCACTAAAATAGACCTTAATCTGGTTATGGTTAATGTGCGAAGTGCTTGTATAATGACTTGAAATATAAAAGTTGCCATCCCAGTCGAGATGAGCTCTGATGTAAACGCGGTTATATGAATTTTCTGGCTTCTGACGTTTGTGGATCAGTATCTTTTTAGCTCCGTAATCCGATGACTCTGTGAAATTTTTAAGTAAAGGTTCCAGTTCATTCTCTTTTTCAACGAGAAGACTGTCAAGAAAACGAAGATTATTTTTTTGTTCGTCAATGGTTATCTTCCTCAGTAAGTCGTTTGCCCGGGTGGTAAATTCAATCTGATCAGCAAAATCTTCATTGATGGTATCAATCATTAATTTAGCATCGTTGAACTGTTTATTCAGGAACAGTTCCTGAGCTTTGTCGAATTTAGCTTTAGCCAGTTCTTCGCGATTAGGGCCGCAGGCAACAAATAATACTGAAAACAATAATATGATTGGGAAAATCTTTTTCATGATCAATAATTTTACCTCAAAAATATAAAAGATTAACCAAGAGAAACAAAAAAAGCCACTCAAGGTGGCTTAATTCTGTTAGTGAAAAAATTAATTAAGAAACTCCAGTTCCTTAACGTTGACATGTAAACTGCTCTTTACCTGCCCTTCTTTATCCTGAAAGCTTTCACTTCCCGGAACCCCCTCAATTAAAACTTTTTGTCCTTTTTTAATATACTCAGCAATTTTAATGCTTTGATTATCATTCTTCCAGATAACTGCATGCACCCATTCTGTACGTTCAATTTTCTTTCCTGAATGATCTTTGTAATCCATCGATACCGCAACATTGAAATTAATGGCCTTACGATTGCCAACCTCTTTTATTTCGGCATCTTTACCTACTGTTCCATTTAAGATTAGTTTCAACATGATACAACCATTGTTTAGTTAAAAATTAACATAAACAATTTAATGATCTTTTCTTGGTTGAACAAGGAAAGGTGAGATTTTTTATAAAGAAAACAAAAATTATTGATAATAAATAAAATCAATAATCTTTTTCCTCTCCAGAACTGATTAATTTTTTGGTAGAAAGTAATCCACAAGCAGCGTAAATATCTTCACCTCTTGATTTTCTGATAGTTGTATTGAGTCCTTTAGCGCTTAGCTGGTCTCTAAACCATTCCATCTGCGATCGGTCACTGCCTTGTAACGGAGAGTTGGGGATCGGATGAAAATGAATTAAATTGATTCTGCATCTTATTCCGTTTAATAGCTTGGTGAGCCCTTTAACGTGTTCTGCAGTATCATTTACTCCTTTAAACATGATATACTCGAAGGAGATTCTTCGTTGTCTTCCGAAGTCATATTGTTTGATGGTATCAACAACCTGTTCAGCAGTATACACATTCTCAATTGGCATTAGCTGTTTTCTTTCTTCGTTAAATGGCGAATGAAGGCTAACTGCCAGGTGAGCTTCTGACTCTTCAATAAAACGTCGCATTGCAGGAACAACTCCAATGGTGGAAACATTTATTCGTCGCGGACTCCAGCCATAACCCCAGTCAGACGTTATGATTTCGAGACTTTTTAAAACATTATCAATGTTATCCATGGGTTCTCCCATGCCCATATATACCAGATTGGTGAGAGTATCTCTTTCGGGTAAGCTGGCAATCTGATTTAGTATTTCACCACTTGTAAGTTGTTTTTGGAAACCCTGGCGGGCAGTCATACAAAACAAACAGCCCATCTTACAGCCAACCTGAGATGAAACACAAAGGGTATTTCTATTCTCTTCAGGCAGATAGGCACTTTCGATATATTGAGATCCGACTGTTTTAAACAAATACTTTTTTGTGCCATCAATCGATTCCTGAAATGACTCGGGATTGATTAGACCAAGTTCGTATTTTTCGTTAAGCAAGGCTCTGGCTTTTTTCGACAGGTTATTCATCTCATCTATCGATGCTACATGCTTTTTGTACAACCAATCGGCTACCTGCTTGGAGGTAAAAGAAGGGAGATTTAACTCTGTCATCACTTCTTTCAATTCATTTAATGTTTTACCGTACAATGCTTCTTTGGCCATAACCTTCTATTTAAAAATATATTTCAGCAATAATATGATCGAATGGAACACCTTTTTCAATAAGTATTTCTCTTACATCAATTATCATCTGAGAATTTCCGCAAAGATAGTATTTATAATCCGTAGGTAATTGTTTTTGCTGTTGCAGGTAGGTTGTTAATCTTCCATGGTAAATACCTTCCTGTTGTTCTGAAGTGCAAAAGCGATTGTAGTTTTCTCCCAGTATTTTAATAAATGTATCCTGAAGATAAAAAGCATCAATTGTTCTTGCTCCATGAATTAAAGTAATATTATTTGCCTTATTGGATTCTGCCAGCGAAACAAATGGCGCAATTCCTGTACCTGTTGCAATCCACATAGCCGGAGTCCCTTCGCACAAAAACTTACCGAAGGGTTCTGAAATGTAAAGTTGATCACCTGATTTTAATTGTGACATTGTGGGTGTAAGTTGACCATCAGGATTTACATCAAATAAAATTCCCAGATAATCCTTATCAATCCCCGAAGCAATTGAATACAAGCGAGGCTCATCATTTTGCTTCAATGCTATGGCAAGTACTTGTCCTGGCTTGAAACTGAATTTCTTATCCAGTTTGAGGTAATGAACGTCCTCTTTGATAAGATTATTCTCTATGACAGTAACCGGATAGAGTTCCTTTCGTTTGCGGTTGATCATTTAGCTTTTTAGGGAGGAAACAGACTAAATTTAGAATTGTTTAGAAATTAAATAGATTAAAAAAGTAGCAAAAGTATGCTGCTTTAAATTTATTTTAAGGGAAGATAAACTTCTGTTATCCATTTTGAGGGATCCGTTTCTTTGGATGGATCATTTAAGTAAAATTCTACAGGATCGGATTTTTTATTGATTTTAAGTTTCTTATTACGTGCATACATATAAGCAGCAGACCATGCATTACCCAAATGTTTGTAATCTCCGGTAAATGTAATTTTTAAAGCTTTTTGATCGGTGAGTTCTCCAATGATAAAGCCATTATCCAGGGTAGGCACTTTGTCAATTACCAGTCCGGCAGAATATTCGCAAACCGGATTTTTGAAATCAAAATTGTGGTAAATAGCAAGTGCTTTTTCTGCTTCTAAATTATGGGTGTGTGCAAACTCATTTAACTCTTTAAAAACCACTTTCATTGATGAAGCTATTTCCTGCATGTTGCAAGAAGTTTTGATTCCAATAAATTTTCCTTTCTGTAACTGTGTAATGCCTTCGATTTCAATTTCTGAGGCGATGGAACCTGTTTCGAGATGATCTTTGATCATTTTCAATCCTCGTTCGTAGTCCATTCCAATCCAAGGCTCCATATTTTTTGCCATAAATTTAAATAAAAAAGGCATTTTACCTTTCATGCCCCAGGTTAATTCGCAGGTTTCACCTTTACCACTCAGTTTCCAGAAAACATCTGATTTTGACTTAAAGGGTTTAAGAAACCTTATTTCCTGATCTAATGAAATATCTTCGATAAAGGATTTGTGTTCAATTTCACCTGAGCCGACCATTTTACCTGTCCAGGCATAAACAGCTCCTACTTCTTTACCATCTTTGCTAACTGTGACATTGGCATCGGGTTCAAGACATAACCATGGCGACCACAAGGTCCATGTATTAAAATTAGAAATTAATTCAAATGTTTTTTCTCTTGAAACATCCAGTTGAATAGACCTGGTTACATAGTATGAACCATCCATCAAAGTAAGCCAGATCAGTACAATGAAAACAACTACTAATAAAATAATTATCAAATACATCATAACCGAAAAATTTTCTCATTATTAATCTGGCGGGGATATCATCACTAAATTAATTAGCAATTTTCTCAAAGTCAAATTTGGATAAATTATTCATCTAATTTAGGCAGGCTGTATATTACAAACTATTACTTTAAAAATGTTGTTATCTTTAATGATTCAATAGAAAAGTATTTTAGATGGGACAATTTGGATTTGGGGGACTGGGTAAGTCTATTCAGAGAAAAGTTATCATTGGTTTTGGTATTCTCATAATGATTCTGTTTATCGTTTCATTTATGAGTATCAGGGGTATTCATCGATTATCGCATGTAGTAAATAATACTGATGTTGTAAATCGCTTACAGGATCAAATCAGTGATCTGAGACTAAACGAAAAAAGAGTTCTTATATCGGGCAGCTCATCCTTGAAAATAAGAGTAGATACAATCAGCAGAAATATTACTAATTTATTGAATGAGATAAAAATTTCAGATATTAATGATCAGAGTAAGGAGGAACTGGAACCAATGACAGGCCTTATTTCTGAATTTAATAAGAATTTCAATCTATACATCTCACTACTTGATTTAAAAGTTAAAGTTGCAAAGGAAAATGATTCATTATTTACTCAAATAGAACAACTAGAAGCTTTACAATTATCAAAAATCAATACATGGTTTCAGCCAGGCTCTTCAAAATTTAATGATATAAGAGCGGAATATAATTTAATCCATAGAAATCTTGTCTATATCAGAGTTATGCAAAACAAGATGCATGATGGAAGTATGAATGGGATAGAACATGATTCGTTAAATATTAAATTCGATAAGATTTTAAAGAAGTCTTTTGAGATAGAGAATATTGTAAATAACCTGGAAGTTCGAAACTACATGACAGATTTCCGTAATCTTGTCAGAGCATATGAACAATCCAATAATCAGGGTATTTCTCTTTCCGAAAGCATTAGCTCTGCTCAAAGAGGTCTTGTAGGGGCAGGCAGCGAGATGCAGAAAAGATCCAAGAAGGCTACACTTGTTCAAAGCAGTCAGCTTACCAAATGGGGTGATCTGAGCATGAATTTTTTAATTGTTCTGGTAATTGTGGCCCTTCTGGGTGCCGGTATTGTGCTGGCATTTTTCTTATACACAATCACTTCTGATGAGCGGAAAAGAAAAGATATTGAAGGAGCCATTGAAGATAACAGAAGGTTACTCGACGACATTATTAATAATAGCAAGGCCATGATCTTTGTAAAAGATCTTGAAGGCAGATATACCCTGGTCAACCATAACTGGTGTGAAGAAGTAGGCATCACAGAGTCAGAAGTAATAGGCCAGAAGGCTGATAAATTCTTTTCACCAGAAATAGTTGAGAGTTGGAAGGAGGTAGATGAGCAGGTTGTAAATAGTGGTGTTGCCATTCAGTTTGAAGAAGGAATGGAATTGCGTAAAGGGCAACGTTATTTCTTATCCAATAAATTTCCGATTCGTAATACAGAAGGGGAAATTATTGCCATCTGTAGTATTTCAACCGACATCACCGAGCTAAATGAAGCATTGCGCGATCTGGAAAGAAGCCGTGAGAATTACAGAAACATTGTAACCAATGTGCCGGGTATTGTTTATACAGGTATGATGGACGATAGTCGTTCTATGTCTTTCTTGAGTAGTGGATTTTCAAAAGTAACGGGTTTTGACCGGGAGAATTTCTTAAAAGGGATTCAGTCTTTTACCAACATGATAGTTGAAGGTGACAGAGAAAGGGTTCTTGAGACTATTAAACAAGCTGTTGCCCGCAATCATTCTTACGAAATTGAATATCGCATTGAAGATGTAAAAGGCGAAAGAAAATGGCTTCATGAGAAAGGAATGCCTATTAAATTACCGGATAATTCAGGTTATTACCTGCAAGGGGTAATGATTGATATGACTGCCCAAAAAGAAGCCATTGCTGAGGTAATGCTGAGAGATAGGTTTTTAGAAGGTGTGGCTGAGGCTGTTAAGGAGTTGATTGCCAATCAGGAGCCTGAGGAATCTATTATGAAATCATTGCGAATAGTTGCTCAAAGTGCAATGGTGGATCATTCATTTATTTTTGTAAATGATCCGGTGGGGAATGATGGACAACCCCGTTTTTCACATCATTACGAATGGCAGAAAGATCAGATTAAGCCGGTTGTTCGTCCCGATCTTCAACATGTAAGTTATCAGGAAATTGGTTCGAGATGGTATCATTTTCTTGCTGATAAAAAAGAGATTAGTGGTTTTAGGGAAGATTTTATTCAAGAAGAGCAAATGCTTTTCGATAAACTTAAACTTGAGAATATTTTAATTGTTCCGGTATTTGCCCGTGATGAGTTCTGGGGGTTTATTGGTTTCGGTAATACAACTAAAGGCGTACCCTGGGTTGAGTCTAACAGGGCTATTTTCAGAGCTTATACCGTAACTCTGGGTATTGCCATCGCCAAAGAAAGAGATGCCTTATTGCTTAAAGAGGCTAAAAATGCAGCAGAAGCTGCTACCCGTGCAAAAAGTGATTTCCTTGCCAGAATGAGTCATGAGATTCGTACTCCAATGAATGCAATTGTTGGATGGACGCATCTTGCCATTGAAAAGGAAGCAACACACGGTCATAGTGATTATCTTCATAAAATTCAGGCAAGTTCAAAATCATTATTAGGGATTATCAATGACATTCTTGATTTCTCAAAGATTGAGGCTGGTAAGCTGTCATTGGAAAATATTGATTTTGACCTGGAGCAGGTGTTTGATGATCTGAGTAATATGGTATCATATAAGGCTCATGAAAAAGGGCTTGATTTTATCTATGCACTGGATGCCGATGTGCCGCTTAATCTGATTGGTGATCCTTTACGATTATCTCAAGTTCTGATTAATCTTGTCAACAACGCCATTAAATTTACAAACGAAGGTGAAATTGTTACGAGTGTATTGGTGTTGCAGGAAGATGATAACGATGTAGAGCTTCTTTTTGAAATAAAAGATACCGGAATTGGTATTAAACCTGATTTGCAGGAGTTTTTATTTGAGTCATTTTCACAGGCCGATATATCAACTACCCGAAAATATGGAGGAACCGGATTAGGACTGGCAATTTGTAAAAGATTATCAGATCTGATGGGTGGTCGAATTTGGGTTGAAAGTGAATATGGTTCGGGTAGTTCATTTTTCTTTACCGTTAAGGTTGGTAAGAACAAAGTACAGAAACGCGATTTGCTCATTCCTCCAAAGGAATTGATTGGAAGAGATATCTTATTGGTAATCTCACATCCGGTAACTTCATACATTCAGAAAGATATGCTGGAGTTGCTTGGTTTTAAGGTGACCATGGTAAATAGCTACGATAAGGCAACGGTTAAGTTGGTTGAAAGCAAGCAAACAAAATCTTATGATTTAGTAATTGTTGACTCCGAGCTGAATGGTTTGAATAATGCAGATGCTGCCCGGGAATTGTTCAGGCATAATGAGAAAGTTGTTCCGATGATTATGCTGACTCCGGCATTCAGTCAGGAAAAGGAACTGATGTCTTTTATTGAATCACATCCTAATGTATGGTCAGTTGTTAAGCCGGTTAATTATTCCACTTTATACGACGGATGTATGGAAGCCTTAGGGAAGGAAAAATCAACCGTCTCCTGGCGAAAAAAAGAGCCTGATGTTTATCTGAAGGAATTAAAGAAATTGCAGGATGTTCTGGTCTTGCTGGTAGAAGATAATGATGCCAATCAAATGATCGGAATTGAATTACTCGAATTGGCAAATGTACATGTTGAGGTTGCTTCCAATGGAAAAGAAGCTGTGAAGTTGATTCAGAAGAGAGGGCCCAACTATTACGATCTTGTTCTGATGGATATTCAAATGCCCGTTATGGATGGATTTGATGCAACAAGAGCCATATTGAAGACTCCGGGATACAAAGAGATGTCTATTGTAGCAATGACAGCGGATGCAATGGATGGGGCCAAGCAAAAGTATTTAGAAGCCGGTATGGTTGATATGATTTCTAAACCTATTGATCCTGAGCAGGTCTATCAAAAAGTGCTGCATTGGGTAAATAAGCAAAGGGGTATCATGCAAGCCAAACGACGTCCGGTTGTTGTGAATGATAATGCGGATTTGACTGAGGTTGAGGCAACCTATGAGGATACTGAATATCCGGTTATAAAAGGGATTAATGTGGAAGAAGGAGTGAAGCGTTTTGCCAATCGCTGGGATTTCTTCAAAAGGCTGCTACAGCGGTTTTATTTTGACCATCTTAATTTTGCGAATGAGTTTAACGAGTTAAAAGAAAAAGACAGGGAAGCAGCTGAACGTATGTTACATTCATTTAAAGGAATTTCCGGAACCATTGCAGCACCTGAGTTATATGAACTGGCAATAAAAGTAGAGAAGGATTTTAAAATGGGTAATCCTGAGTTTAGTGAAAGATTTATTGAAATGAATAAGGTGTTGGCAACCATTTTAAAAGAACTAAGTATAAACAAGGACTTGGATATTGAGGGGATAACAAACCAAAACTCAAAAGAATGAGATTTCTTAGCATCGTAGTTGTGTCATTTATTCTTCTTGCCTGTCACGAAGATATGCGTTCACCGGGTAAACCTCTTATGGAGCTTGATTTCAATGGGCAGATAATCAATAAAGGAATTTATGATGTTCAAATAGAAGGTGATGCTTTGGTGAGTTATCATTACGATGTACCTGACACCTGCCTCGATCTGATGGCTTCAGCTAAATACAGAAAGCCATTGGTTATTAGTTATAATGAGGGATTTTCGTTTGATGATTATGAAGGTTATACTTTCTCTGTCTGGGTTCAAAAGACAAAGTCAGACAATGAAGACTACTGTATTTTGTCGCAACAGGAATTGGTAAATGATCGATTGTTGGGATGGGAGCTTCGTGCTGAAAACTGTGGGAGCTGGAGCTGGGTTTATAGGGATAGTTTACAAACATGGACTTATAAACCGGCATCATTAAATCAGGCAATTAACAATGGTAAATGGCATCATTTGGTTTTCAGTTACAATAAAAATATTCAGGAAGCCAGGTTGTATTTTGATGGAACCAATGTCGCTATCTATTCGATGTATGGTAATACATTTAATATCGAATCCACACCTATACGATTAGGTGTAAGTCCGTCATCTGCATCGGTAAATATGGATGTTTTCAATGGAAGGTTGGATGATCTGGCAGTATGGTCCCGTTCATTAATAGATGAAGAGGTTAAAACAATTTATGGACTTAAATATCCGCATAAGTTTACAAAACCTGTGTGTGGTGATCAATTAAAGGTGATGACCTGGGATGTTTGGCAGGGAGGTATCCATGAAGGAAAGAGAGTTGGTCCGGAGCGTATTTTAGATGTCATAAGATCAACAGAAGCTGATATAATATTACTGCAGGAAATGGCAGGTAAAGGCTCTTATCTGGCTGATGGTTTGGGTTATTACTTTTATCAGCGAAATGAAGATTTGGGTGTTTTAAGTCGGTATCCATTACAGGAGGCGAATAATGTCTACAGAAGCTACAATTCAGGTTGCATTAAAGTTGATCTGGGTGATGACAGGTATTTATTTGCAAGTCCGGTTGCTTTGAGTCAACAACCTCGCTTGGATGCATACCTTAAAAGCGGAGAAGCTGATCCGGATACCATTGTTTATCGCGAAAATGAGTTCAGAGGTAAAGAAATAACTTTTATACTGGGTGAACTAAGACATCTGATTTTTACCAACGAAAATATTCCAATGATTCTGGGAGGTGGATTCTACAGTGGGTCGCATCTCGACTGGGATGAAGCAAACAAGGATCAGCATATGGGGCTGGTGGTGAATTATCCTGTAAGTCAGCAACTGGAAAAGGCTGGTTTTATAGATACATATAAAGCTCTTAATGCTGGGGAGCCACTTGAAAAGGGTTTCACCTGGTCTACAAAGTTCAATAGTGCATTCCCTGATCGCACTGATTTTATTTATTCTTTTGGTGATCGTTTATATCCGGTTGATAGTTATGTGCTGGATGATCACCTGGTGAGTTTTCCCTCAAGTCATGCCGCTGTTGTTACCGTATTTAATTTTGAAAAAGATTAATAGCGGGTAGGGGTATTTATTTATTAAATTGTCCTTCATAAAATCGGATACTGAATGGGATCATCTTTCAATTTAGATGTGAATGAACAATCTCTCCTGATAAAAATAAAAGAGGGAGATGAGAAAGCTTTTGAATGGGTATTTAAAAGCTATTATCCTCATTTGGTTTTGTTTGCCCAGAAGTATCTGCACGATCGTGACCTTTCAGAGAGTTTTGTTCAGGATGTTTTCGTTAATATGTGGTTAAAAAGAGACGAGCTTAACATCAGATCGTTGAAAGGTTTTTTAGTTGTTGCTGTTCGTAACAAGTGCAATAATGAATTAAAGCATCAGAAGGTTGTACGTACTTATGAAAAAGCAGGAGTGGATATTCAATTGGAAGAATTGCCTCATTACCAGGATGAGCTGTATTTAAATAAGATCAATGAAGTAATTGAACAGCTTCCTGCACAACGGAAGAGAATTTTTCGAATGAGCAGGATGGATGGTTTAAAATATCGTGAGATTGCAGATAAATTAAATATATCGCCAAAGACAGTGGAGGTTCAGATGGGTAAGGCTTTAAAGTTTCTGAGAGAAAAGTTACAGCCCCTAAAACAGCAATTGCTGAGTATATTTTTATAAAATCTATTAAGGGAAAAAGAAGGGTTAAATGTCCTTTAGTTGAATTATGGAACAAAAAAGAGCACATAACATTGATTGGGATTTGGTAGCCAAAGATATGGCCGGCGAATTAAGTGCTTCGGAGCATGAACAATTAAGTCATGAATTATCCGGAGACAAAGATTTATTGGGCCAGTTGAATCAACTCTGGGGCGACACCAAATATGCTCAGGAAATTAAGTCAATTGATACTGATAAAGCCTGGACAAAAGTTAGTAGTGAAATTCATCAGAATCAGCACAAGCATATTTCTATGCATTGGAAGAAAATAGTTTCGGTTGCCGCATCTCTGATAATTATTATGGCTGCCTATGTTCTGATAAAAAATATGGTTCCCAACAACAAATTATTGCAGGTTTTAGCTCAAAATGAAATTACGCAGGTTGAACTGGAGGATGGAACATTAGTTGATTTGAATATTGGAAGTTCGTTACAATATCCAAAAAGTTTTAATACTGAAATACGGAATGTACATTTGAATGGTGAGGCTTTTTTTGATGTAGCCCGAAACGAACAGAAACCATTTATTATCGAAACACAGAATCTAAAGATTAAAGTACTCGGAACATCCTTTAATGTTAAAGCCAATGCTTTGAATGGTGATGAGAATGTTTCTGTTTCGTCTGGTCGTGTGGAGGTGTGGCATATGGGCGATCATGTTGTTTTAGAAAAAGGTGAGGCAGCTAATTTTAATTTGGAAGCAAATCTTTTGATCAAAAGCTCAGTGACAGATGTTAATTACAATGCGTGGAAAACTCGTGAGATTGAATTTGAAGATGTAACACTTACCGAAGCAATTGCAGTCATTCAGTCTGTTTATCATATAAAGATTGAGATAGATAATGAAATTAAACCAGATAGTTTGATGTTGAATGCTCAGTTTAGTCACGATGATTTAGAGCATGTTTTAAATGTTGTATGTCAAACCTTCAATCTGACATACACTCAACAAAACGATAAATATCAGATACAATCAGTTAGATAGCTGGAAAGAAAATTGTATTTTAATGCAGAGTTATCTTCGGGTAATTGTAACAATTTCAATCCTAAGTTCTAATGAATGAAGAAATCCATTAACAGGAAAATGTGTTTGTGTGTATTGATTTGTAGCTTCTTGTTACCGGTCAATGCTCAGGTCTATAACTTCCGCTACAAACCTATTACTATTTCTGCATTAATGGATTCCATCTCGGCCAAAACCAATATAAAAGTATCCTACGATGCAAGGGCTGTTCCGGTCGATAGCCTGGTTCAGGTGGATGTAAGTCAAATGCATCCATTTGATTTGCTTAAATCTGTTTTAAAAGACAGACCCTTACACATCTCTTATCGGAATAATCAAATAGTCATTAGTGAGCAGGTTCAGGAAGATGTCTCAATTTACCTGAGATTTAAGGGTAAAGTTATTGACGGTTCTGAAGGTGATGCTTTACCAATGGTAAATATTGCTGTTAAGAATAAAGCAATGGGTACCATCTCCAATATGGATGGAGAGTTTGAATTTGTGGTGCCGGCCAATTGTTTAAACGACACGCTTGTGTTTTCATTTATTGGCTATTCAAATGAGTTTTATCCAATAAAAAATATTGAAAGTACTCTGACTGTTCGTTTGAGAAGTCATGATATTAAACTGCAGGAGATTGAAGTCCGATATGAAGCAATTGAGGATATCATCAATGGAATCGTCAAAAACAGATCAAAGAATTACATAAATGAACAAACCATTCTCACAGGATTCTTCCGTGAGTCAATAAAACAGGATCAAAAATTTGTTCAGGTATCTGAAGCCATTATCGAAATTCAAAAACCATCGTATAATGAGTTTTTAAATCTTGAAAGGGTTCGGTTTGTTAAAGGTCGAAAGCTATCTGGTTTGCAGACTATGGAATCGGTCAATTTTAAATTGGAGGGTGGACCTTATCAGTTTTCGAGGATTGATGTAGCGCGATACCTGGAGTTTTTGCCAAAAGATGGTTATGACGATGTATATCAATATTCGTACGAGGGGATTGATTATTTAAATGATGAGATGGTTTATCGGATAGGCTTTCGGCCAATCGAAGATGATGGAGAACTCAAGTACGAAGGCATTATAATGGCTCATTCTCAATCGTATGCCATTGTACATGTTGACTTTGAGCTAACCAAAAGGTCCTTAAAAAATAGTCGTAAAGCATTAATTAAAAGATCAACCCGAAGAATTAAGGCCAAACCCAGAGTGGCCAGATATTACATTGATTATCGCAGGTTGAATGATAAATGGATAGTAAATAAAATAGGTGGCGAGATTGCTGTTTATATCAATGATAAGGATGAGAAAATAAATTCTGAGTTTGTGGGTATTTCCGAATTATTGGTAAGTGATTGTAAAATTGATAGAGAAGAACGGTTTAAAACTTCAGAACTTTATAAATCCAATTACATATTGGCCGATGAGATAAAAGAAACCGATCAAGAGTTTTGGGATAACTACAACATTATCAAGCCAGATGATGAGTTAGAGAAAGTTTTTAAGGACAGGAAGTAGAAGGAAATAAAAATAAGGTTGCTTTCAAAAAAGTTGATGGGACGATAAAATGAGTGGTTTTATTGCCTGTTCCGAAAGCAACCTCATGGGATTGGTCATTGAAAAAAAATCTTATGCGCAATGTTTCTGCAAATAATCAATGGTTGATTTTACAGATGTTAATTGCAATACTTCGTCGTTTTTTATATTCAAGTCAAATTTTGTTTCCAAATAAAATAAGAAACAATTCATGTCTAATTCGTCAACAAAAAGCTCATCACGAAAGGTGGCATCTTCACTAATTCGACTCTTTGGTACACCTGTTTTCCTTAAAACTTTGTACAAATTTCGTCTAATCGCTTTTGCATTCATAACTAAATTCTATTATCAATTCATCTATAGGACAAACTAATTAGCAATTGGACGTATGCATTTTTTGAATTTTTTCGAAAAAAATTCAAAAAACTTAGTATTATTTACTTAAGTAATTGTAAATCAGGTTCAAATAATTGTAAATAAAAAATGTACATTTGCAGCAGAGAAGCTAAAATTTTACAAAGGAGCATTATTGTGAATAGATGTTGGCAGAAATTGACAATGGTTGTCATTCTTCTTTTTTATATCTCGTTATCGGTGGTTGGACAGCAGGATTCGACCAACTTGATTATTAATAATATTGATTCGTTACGAATTGCGAAAATTGAGCATAAAAATTATAGGATAATGCCTTATCTGGCTCCTGCTTATACTCCAGAAACAGAGTATTTGTTGACTGCCGGAGGGTTGATTACATTCAAAACTCAGCGTTGGAATAATTTGCTGAACAGATCATCCATTCCTTTTTCTTTCGGATATAGTTCAACGGGAGCCATTTCAGTAAATATTCAGAATGTCATTTATCTGACAGATGATAAAATCAGAATGTTAGGTGAGTTTCTTTATAAAGATATGCCGGATAATTATTGGGGAGTTGGTTATGATAACGGAATCAATATAGAAAAGTCACCGGCTAATACTGGTTATCAAAGAATATACTGGCGCTTTTTTGAGAAGTTTATGTTTCGCACTTTTAGCGACCTGTTTATTGGTGCTGTTGTAGATATGAACGGAACAGAAGCAACCCAATTAAATGCCCGGATGCTAACAGATGAATATGTGCTATCCAATGGAACCGGTATTAATAACACAGGAATTGGTCTGGCTGTTGAATATGATACCCGTGATTTTGTTCAGAATGCATACAAGGGAGTTTTTCTTAGTGCCTCTATGGTGTTTTTTCAAAGTTATCTGGGTGGTAATACCAAATTTAAAGCGTTGGAAGTTGATTATCGACAATATTTGAAAATTAAAAGGGAAAGAAGAACACTTGCCTGGAATGTAAAATCACGTTTTTCGTTTGGTGATGAAGTGCCCTGGACAGATATGGCCATGCTGGGAGGGCCTTTTAATATGCGAGGTTACACCATCGGACGATTTCGCGATCAGAATGCCTTAAGCATGACTACTGAGTATCGGCATATGTTTAAGCGTCGCACCTTGAATAAAAGAGGTAATTACAATAGCCGCCTGGGATATGTGGCCTGGTTGGGAGCTGGTACCGTATCTCATTCAATCAATGAATTTAATGGCTGGTTACCCAATGGTGGATTGGGCTTGAGATTGGAACTTCAGACCAGAATGAATATGCGTTTCGATTATGGTGTAGGTAAAGGGGAAGCAGGAGCTTACGTAACGTTTTCAGAAGCTTTTTAAGCCAGCCGTGTGTTACAGAAGATGTTGATAACTTTTCTTAAACCGACTGTTTTAGAAATTTTTGCACTTCCGATTCAATCTTATCTTTGTAGCCTTAAAATAGAGAAGTATGCAAAATTTATTTGAGTGTAAGGTTAAATACGAGAAGATAGATGAACAGTCGGGTAAGGAGAAAAAAGTAAGCGAGACATACCTGATCGATGCTGTTTCATTTACCGAGGCTGAATCGAGAATATACAAGGAGATGGAAATGATGGTTCGTGGTGAGTTTATTGTTACGAACATCAGAAAAGCCAATTATACTGAGATTTTTGATAACGAAGATGGCGATCGTTGGTTTAAGAGTAAGATCTCTTTTGCTTCGATCGACGAAAAATCAGGCAAAGAGAAGAAAGTAAGTAACCAGATTCTGGTGATGGCAAGTAATGTAAAAGATGCTTATGATAAAATTCAACAGGGCATGGGTGGTATGACTGTTGACTTTGATATTAATGCCATTGCTGAGAGTCCGATAATGGATTTCTTCGCCTATTTTAGTGATGATGTCAATACCGAAATTCCTTCTCACCTTAAACCAATAGAAAGAAATGAGGTGTCAGCTGAGGTAGAAGAGGAAGACGAAGTAGAAGAAGAGGAAGTGATCGGGGATGAAATCTCGGAAGAAGAATATGAAGATTAATCAATTCATGATTTAAAATATTAAAGGAGTCCAGATTGGACTCCTTTTTTTATAGAAATGATTTAATGCGGTTATCCAGATCAGCCTGATCCTTCTCAAAAGAGTATAAACCTGCCAGGTTAAGCAAAGAATCAATTCCTACTTCGCCGTCTCTTATTTTATCTGCCCAACGCTCGTGAACAGGAATTTTTCCATCCGACCTTAAAAATTCATGCTCTTCTTTGGTAAGTATAGGAAAGATATCGTGGCATCCACGTTCGTATGCATATTCAATCAATTCCTGGGCAGTTGAAGGAGTTTTTTCATTCAATCGATGGATTACTTCTTTTTCATGTTCTTCAACTAGCCATAAATGAGGCAGACGAACTGCCTGAGTATCTGTTGTATCAAACAGAGTTGGATTATTGATGACAATATCTGATTTAGAAATTTGAATGAGATTTTGAACAGCATCAGTGGCAACACCAACCGGAATAGTAAAAGTATCGCAGCCTAATAACTGATAGAGTTGATCTTTTGAACGTATACTGGCTGCAATTAGCCTAGTATTACTAATTCCTTTGTTGGCAAGAGCCAATAAGCTTCTTTGCGATTCAAGTGTGACCTTCTCACCAATATACTGGCCGTCTCCCAGATTGTTATTTTTCAGATAAGCGCCTAATCGTCCGAGAAAAACATTGGTGTATGCCGGCTGTGCTATTACGGCAGCAAAACCATTCTGACGAACGCTAAAATCCAATGTGAAATTTACGGGTATTCCCATTTCGTGCAATTTGCGTGCACCTAATAAACCCGAAGCCGTAAACGGAACTTTAATAATAAAATGGCTGGGATTAATATCGAACAATCGCTTACCAATTGTTTCTATTCCGTTAACATCATGAGCCAGATCGGTGTGCAGTTCAACACTTACTTTGCAATTAAAGATCTTTGCAATGCGTAAACCATGTATGGCATTCAGGCAAAATGCTATTTCTTTCACTTTCTCTTCATCACTCAGGTACCTTAATTTGGATGATAACTCCGGGATGATTGTATCATAAAGCCCTTTTTGTACCTCAGCATTTAGCAATGTGTTATTGGTGGTTAATGCTGTAAAGGCACTGTTCCATAATTTTGAAGATGCTTCTATATCACCCGTATCGAGCCAAAGGTTTGTTCCGGTTTTTAAATATTGATTCCAGTAATCGGAGTTGTTCACTTTCTGGGGTTGATCGTTAAATTGATCAGCTAAATGATGAATAGTAGCAGATGAGATTGGATGTATCATATTTCCAGAGGATTGAGTTTAATTAAATTTACTAAGGATATTATCCAAAATCAACCTATCTGTCTCATTACATTGACAAACTTTTTATGGATGTGTGATAAAGAAAAGAATGGATGAATTATTCATAATTATGAAGCTAATATTACCATAGTTATGTTATCTTTATTATGAAAATAACAAACTAATCTACGACCAATGGAAATACTCTCTAATGCTGCAGTAATCTGGTTTATTGCCGGAGTAATTTTACTTCTACTCGAAATTGTAATTCCGGGTATTTTTATCATGTTTTTTGGAATTGGAGCCTGGATAACAGCTTTGTGTGTATATCTTTTTGAACCATCATTGGGTATTCAGTTTCTGATTTTTAGTGCCACCTCTATTGTTTCGCTGGTATTTCTTCGAAAAGTTATTGTGAAAAAGACGCAGAATGTAGAAGTTGATGCGGACGAAGAATTTATTGGACACCAGGGAACCTGCCTTACTCCAATTACTGAAGAGGAAGCGGGTAGAATTGAATTTAAAGGTACTCAATGGACAGCTGTATCAGATGTTGCAATTGAGGCGAATCAAAAAGTACGTATTATCTCTAAAGATGGCTTAACTCTGCGGGTTGAACCCGTTTAAATATATTTAAAATTTAAACTAAACTTTATGAATCCTTCTGCTATTGTCGCCATTGGGATTGGCGTTATTGTGTTTTTTATACTCCTTTCGTGTATTAAAATTGTTCCACAAAGATCAGCTTATATCGTTGAGCGATTGGGAAAATATACTGGTACCCTTACGGCCGGATTTCATTTTTTGATACCTCTTATTGATAAGGTAGCATACAAACATACACTGAAAGAACAGGCTATTGATGTTGCCTCGCAATCGTGTATTACTAAAGATAATATTGCGGTTGAGGTTGATGGTGTTTTGTATTTACAGGTGATTGATGCCATGAAATCATCGTATGGAATTGATAATTATGGTTTTGCTGCCATTCAAATTGCTCAAACTACCATGCGAAGTGTGATTGGTCGTTTGGATCTGGATAAAACTTTTGAAGAACGCGAAACCATTAATACAAGTATTGTTGATGCAGTAGATAAGGCCAGCGATCCATGGGGTGTTAAAGTAACCCGCTATGAGGTTAAAAACATTACACCTCCACAGAGTATTAAAGACGCTATGGAGAAACAAATGCGTGCCGAACGTGAGAAAAGAGCCATGATTGCTCAATCGGAAGGCCAGAAACAAGCTAAGATTAATGTGGCTGAAGGTGACAAACAGGAATTAATCGCACGCTCGGAAGGTGAAAAGCAAAAACGTATTAACGAAGCTGAAGGTAGAGCGGCTGAAATTGAGTTTGTGGCCAGTGCAACGGCAAAAGGTATTCGTGAAATTGCCTCGGCCATTAATGAAAAAGGTGGTGGTGATGCAGTTAATTTACGTATTGCCGAACAGTATCTGGGTGAGTTTGGTAAATTGGCCAAGGCGAATAATACAATGATCATTCCGTCTAATATGGCTGATATATCAAGTATTATTGCTACTGCAACCTCGGTACTCGACACTGCTAAGAAGAAATCATAACACATAAAGTGTTGTAATCAAAAAATCCCGGTTTTCGCCGGGATTTCTTTTTGCTCTAAAAATACAATTGTTGAATAAATCTGGTAATGATTCATTTTTACATAAATCATATGTGCAAATATAGATTTATAAATGAAACTGCCAAATGATTGATGTTATCACATTCTATTTCAAAACAAATTGATTGTTTGTGAAGCCCTAAATAATGGTTGAATACTTTTATTAATTTAAAGTGTTTAACGATTGAAGAAAGCTATGTGAAACATCAACTGCATTTTATAAACGGTTGGATATTATATCATTCATAATTCTTTTTACCTGCAAATCGCCAAATCCGTAGATGGCTTCCCTTCGGTTAAATTCTCCGAAAATTGTATTGAAATCTTCTGTTTGTAACTCTTCCATAATCTGAATTAAGGTTTTAACAGGTCTGCCAGGTGAACCATTCTGAGGTAATCTGTCAATAAGTGCGTTGATTGCTTTTTTCAGAAAAGGAAATTTATGATCCAACTTCTGGGTAATGCTCATCATTTCATCACATTCGTTCTTTTGATAAAGTGCCCATAATCTGCTTAATTCTTTTAATTCCGAAAACTCAATCCTGGTTTTATTACTATAAGCATTAAGTAATTCTTCGTTATTCATTCCTCCAAAATTATATTCTAAATGAGCTTTCGGACGGATTAAATAAATAGTTTGATTGTTGTAGTTAGTGTATATAAGATTAATAACAAACCATAAATTTATCTGACAAAACAAATCCTCTTCAAACCAAAGGTTAATTTCAGAATGTGAGGGTATGCTTTGTATTTTGGTAAATTCAGTAACCGTTTTCTCATAGTAATCCCTGATTTCAAAACCTTCTAAGTTTTGACTTATAAATAGGGCTCTTGTCTCATATAGTTCAGATAAATTTTTACCTTCTACACTACCATCCACAAGACATTCACGAGCCACTATAAGCTTACCTTTAATAGCATCAGGAAACTGATGCTTTAATGCATCTCCATTTAAAATGTGATATTGTTCTGACACAGAGAAAATAGTGTTTATAAAATTGATTTGATAAAGTAGTGATTTTTATTGAAAAATGAGTGTTGTTCAGGCTAAAGAGAAGCCTAAATATATTTACAAACACTATTTTTCTTCTTCTGATAAACGAGAAAGTAATTTCTCTACTCTTTCGCTTTCACTGGTATCAATACCCAGCCATGAAAGGGCAGCTTCAATGGTACTAAATACTTCAGGTTTAACCATTGACATATTATTATTAGTTCCTTTTAAAAGAGTGCCAAACACTACCTGGTAGGGAAGATTCGTTAAAATAGCAGATTTTCTTTGAGCATTAATTTCCTGATGATTCTTAAGATAGCTATGAATGTTTACCAAATCGTCAGAAGTTAAGGTGATTTTACCATTTCTTATATCACCTAAAACATCGTAGTAATCTTTCCAATTTGGATCCTGCATCTCCATCCTTTTGCATTCAAAAATATCTTTAAACTCATATTCTCCCGAATAGGATTCGAGAATAAGATTTAAATCAGATAATATATGATATCTAAAATGCATCTAAGATATTGTTAACACTTAACTTAAGGTACAAAATCCTGCTGAAACTATCAATGTCATGCAGACTACTTATTATTTAATAGATTGTAATGGTGACCTAAAGGGACAGTACAATAAAATAATGACTTAATTATTTAACCACTTTGATATGTTTTTCAATCTCTTCTTTCCATATGCGTCGACCATTAACCACAAATTTTTCATGTATTCCATTACTTGTATGAACGATAAGCCCGTTAGGAATAATTCCAAGTGAGTTATAGAAACTAATTTCAGTTATATCCTTTAGGTCAATGCTCAGACTATGATTTTGCACATTGAATTGATGTGATTTAAATTGAAGGTTATCCTTAAGTAAATATAGTTTTCCTCCTACACCTTCTCCATTTTTTAAATGATTGGCACCTCCGGAGTGAATAATTTCTGTATCCTCAGTAATTGCAATCTGAGTTTGTTTTTTTACAGTTTTAGAAGTGATAAATAAATATATAGTAACACCAAATATCAAACCAGATATTAAGCCAAAAATAATGCCTGTTTTAATATCGAAAAACAGTCCCAGAAACGTTCCGAATAATACTCCAAATACGATTCCTGCTATTGCTGAATTCTTTATATCAGTCATGTGTTCTTTTATTACGTTTTAAGTGTTGGATGTAAAAGCTTTAAAGCAAGTTGTTTGTGACAAATAAATGGCAAAAACTTATTTATTCAACTGTTTGTTTTCAGTGTTTTTGTATTCTTTAGCCTTATTGATAAAGTCTTCATAAGAAAGCATTAAAGTAATCTCACTTTCTAATAAATTATTTAAATATATGATGGTTAACTGTTTGCTTTCTTCGGAATCGATAAAAAGGTTTGGATATAAATAATCCATTAACTTTTCCATTTTAATATCTATGAGTTTTGATAAATATTCAAATCGAATCAATCGTGACATCATCTCAAAATCAACCGAATTGATTTCATTTTTTTTATAAAATTCCAGACCAAAATTATTTACATTGGCAGCAGGCAATCCACCTCCTTTTTCAACAATTAGATCACTTAATGTAATATGATCCGCCTTGTGAGCGTTGATGGTATCCAATAATCGGGATTGGTTTTCAATAATATCCTTCAAGATTTCATAGTTGAAGTCGATTTCATTTTTAATTGTTTCTACAGAGGCGTTGTAATATTCTTTTGCTTGTTTTTTCTCTTTGTAATTGCTAATTAATAAGGCAATTAAAACACCTATAGTAACAATCGTAAGTTCTTTTAAGTAGGATTTAATTTTGCTGATCATTGGTTTCATATTCAATTATTAGTTTGGGATAGTCAGTTATTTGATTAAGGGTAGTGAATATCTCATTTATTTCTTTTTCATCTATAATTGAGCAAACTTTAAATAAGAAATTCTGTGGAAAATTTATTCATCATATCCATGATAGAGATAGAGTGCTCCGTATGTCCAGTTTGGTCCCTGCATTCCCGGATAATTAAATCTGTCCATCATTAAGGCTACATATTTAACCGGATATCCATCCGGCAACTGAACAACATTTGGCCAAACTCTTGATCCGGAAGTTGCATCCCAGGGTGGCAGATCCATCTTTAACGTACCTGTTTCTTTCAAGTCGGGATAGCTGTATATGAAAAGTTTTTTTTCGTTACTGCCAGAGAAACAATATCGCTTATTTCCTATCTTTTGAATGGAAGTGCCGGTTGAATTATGGTTTACCGGACCTGCAATTATTTTAAAATCTCTGTTCCAGAAATCCGATTCCATTATAATTGCTTTGTATCCATCTTTGTTAATACAGGTTAGTATTCGCCATTTGTTCACCTCCGAATCATAAATGATATGAGGATCCTCAATATCTCCAACCACACCAAAGGTGCTGGCTTTCATCACTGAAAATCCAAAGCGGGGATCGTGTTTGCTTTCTATTGCAAGAAGTTGCTTTTTTTCTTTTTCGGGATTGGCATATGCACTAAATCCGGTTGTTGTTCCACGCCAGATTTTTTCGTTACGATCGTAAAAAATATGCGAGGCAATTTCATTTCTTAGAATACCATCATTACGATCAAAAACGATGATACCTTCCAGTTTCAAATCGAAAGCGCCTGGACTCATGCTAAACACACCCTGAATATGATGAGGTAGGGCACGACCACGAATTGACATGGTATACCATAAACGATCCTGGTCGAGCAATGGCTCACCGTTTTCGTAGGTAATGGCGCGGATGTCAGCTTGCCCAACACCGGTTGTAAATGCCACTGCTGCCTTATTGATCTGTACCGTTCCATTTGTTAGCTCCACAAAAAGCCGTGACTGAAAGGAATGAATGTATTTTTTTTGTCGTAAGTCGATGTATTTATTAAAATCGCATTGGCCAATTACTTTCGGAAGCCCTTTGTTATATTGGTAGAGAACAAATCCGCTTCCCAGCATTTGAAGGATAATTTTACCCTTAAGCTGATCCTTGTCGGTGAGATTTGCGGCAATGGACTGTTGATGTATTTGATTGTCATCTTTGATAACTCTTATTTTGGCATTAGTAAGGAGGCTATCTTTAAATTCTACTGTTACAATTAATTGTTCTTTTTGATCATTTGCAGTAAACTGAAAACCTATTTCTCCATCGCCAACACTAGATTTTAAATCAATTGTATAGGTTGCAAAAGGATTAAAACCACCTATCCATATTCCGGTTAGTGATGTACTTTTCGATTGAATAACCAGTTTGTTCGTATTTATTGAAACATCAGCATGGTCCGTTTTATAATTATCAACAGGGTGCATTGCCTGCAAACCAATTATTTTTTCAGGATTCAACTCTGCCAGTGGGATGGATTGATGCTCATCAAATATCATTCTTTGTACTCCTTGTCTTACAAAATTGATTTTATCAGGTGAAGGAGCTTGCCCTTGTATTGTATTGATGGCAAAAGTTAGAAGAAGGGCAGGTAATAAGAGGTAATTAAATTTTTTCATGTTATCGTTGTTATACTTCCTTTGCTGTGGCAGAATACCTAGATTAGATTACTTTCCCTAATAATACCTGATTGGATATTGTTGCACTCATTCAATTTGCTAAAAAAATGCAGTTTTGAGGCTAAGTCAAATCTTTTTCAAGTTTAATAAGTCTAATCTTTTATCTTATTAAACAGCATTTATGTTGATTCGAAGCATGAATTTATTTTGTTTTTTGTGGGTCGGGAAATCCCAAGAGGGTGTCCAAAAAGTGATTGTGCAAATAAGGAATCTTTCAAATTGTAACTTTACTTTCATTATACCCCACCAAACCTCCCCTAAAAGGGAG